>NJDR01000028.1 GCA_002254415.1 Candidatus Aenigmarchaeota archaeon ex4484_52 | reverse complement strand
TAATGAACCACCTATAATTGTTTTTTTATATTTTATAAAGTGGAATCCTGTATGAAACTCTATAAAATTCAAATAATATAATAATTGTTTTAAAGGCAACCTATGGCTGATTGCGTATAATGTATATTATACGCAAAACTTTTATATTTTTAATGCTTTATTATATCTATGGCAAGGGCAAATAACAAAAATACATCAAAAAACGCAATTTTAAAAAAAATGCTTTCTGAAATGAAACTCAGGGGATTTACTCAAAGCACATACAAGACATATTTATTTCATAGCCAGAAATTCATTGAATGGCATAAAAAAAATCCAGAACAGGCAAAAATTGATGACATAAAAGAATATCTTGGAGAACAAATAGACAAAGGCATTTCTTTTAAATCAATAGCACTGATAAAATCAGCACTTTTATTTTTATATAATGATATTTTTAAAAAATCATATAAAATAAAAACGCCAAAGACATCTAAGACAATACCAATTGTGCTAACAAAAAAAGAAATTAAAAAAATCCTTGAATGTGAAAAAAACCACAGGAACAAAACAATAATTTGCTTTTTTTATTCTACGGGTATTCGCTTGTCTGAACTAATTAATATAAAATGGGATGACCTTGATTTAAATGACAAAATTGCATGGGTCCGCAGTGGAAAGGGCAAAAAACACAGGATGATAATATTGTCAAATAAATTAATTACATATTTGAAACAATTGCCGCAAAAAACAGAATTTGTTTTTAAAGGAAAAAATAATGACAAAATTGCTCCAAGAACAATAGAATATATTGTAACTAAATCAGCACTTGCAGCTGGAATAAAAAAAAATATACATGTGCATACACTAAGACATAGTTTTGCAACGCATTTGCTTGAAAACGGAGTGGATATTAGAAAAATTCAGGAATTGCTCGGTCATTCAAATCTTGCAACAACACAGATATATACAAGTGTCTCAAAATCACAATTAAAGACAATTACAAGCCCTATGGATACATTATAATTATTTTAATTTTTGTTTTTGTGAGAGTTAATTATTTTTACTTTTTTGTAGTAAAATAAAAAAATTATGTTGTTTTGTGAGAGTTAATTTTTACTATCATACAATAAAAAATAAAATTAAATGTTTTTTTCTTTATTTAATTGTTTTATGACAGAATTAGTTGTAAGTATATTGGCAGAGAGTTTTTTTATCAGGGAAATAGAATTTTTATGAATTTCATAATTAGATGTTGATGTTGCATCACTAATAACATAAACATTATAATTATTGTAATATGAATCTAATGCAGTTGCCAAAATGCAGTATTCTGTATATATTCCTGAAATGAAAATTTCTTTTATTTTGTGTTTTAAAAGAATTTTATTGAGTTTTGTATTAAAAAAAGCACTAAATCTTTTTTTCCTTATCAATATATGTTCATAATTAATTAATTCATCAATTATTTTTACTCCTTCGGTCTTTTTAATACAATGCTTTCCAAATTTTATAAATTCCTTATCTTTGGGTGAGGTATGATAATCCTGAGTAAATACAATCAATTGTTTTTGCTTTTGAAAACACTTTATTAGTCCCTGAATATGAAAAATTATATTTTCTTTATTGTATATGCCGGTAATAAATTCTCTTTGCATATCAATTACAAGCAATGCCTTCATAATTCAAATTTAGAATTTATTTTTTAAAACTTATTTTTTAAATGTGTTGCTGTAAAATTATTATAATCCTTTCCACAAAGCAATTTCAATAAAAAATATCAAAATAGCCAGAATAACAATATATTCCGGTTTTATATTTAATCCGGATTTATCTATATCTGTATAATTTACAAGCCCTGCCTGGGAAAAAGGCATTGTTGTTTTTTCTTTTGACATATAAAAAATATAAATAAGAATCTTTAAATATTTTAAAAAATTTCTTATTTGGATTTTATTAATTTAGCAAATTCATCAAATAAATATTGCGTATCGTTTGGTCCGGGGTTTGCCTCTGGGTGAAATTGCACAGACATAAAATCTTTTGTTTTATGCTTTATTCCCTCGTTTGTTTTATCATTTGCATTATAAAACCAAATATTCCAGTCCTCTAAAAGAGTTTCTTCATCAATTGCAAACCCGTGATTTTGACTTGTAATATAGCATCTTTTTGTATCAATATCAACACAGGGCTGATTTTGGCTTCTGTGTCCGTATTTTAATTTATATGTTTTAGCACCTGATGAAAGAGCCAATAATTGATTGCCAAGACAAATACCAAAAATTGGTTTGTTATATTCAAGACATTTTTTTATGATTTGTATTGTCTTTGTGCATTTGGCTGGATTCCCTGGTCCATTTGAAATAAAAACAGCATCATAATTTAATCCTGCTTTTATAAAATCAAAATCATATGGAACTCTTATAATTTCCAAATCATGCTTAATAAGATTTTTAATAATAGAGTGTTTTACTCCGCAGTCAATTAAAACGACTTTTCTATTGTCTTTATTACAATTGTATTTTATGACTTTTTTTGTACTGACGAATTTTGGTAAATCACAATCATCTGGATTAAAAAAATCAATATCTTTATTATCAAAAATTATTTTACCGAGCATTGTGCCTTTTTCTCTTATTTTTTTTGTCAGGACTCTTGTATCAATACCATAAATTGCAGGAATTTTATTTTCAATTAAAAATTCTGATAATGACTTTATTGCAGTAAAATTACTATATTTTTGGCAATATTGGCTCACAACAATACCAGAGCAATGAATTTTATTTGACTCAAAATATTTGCATAAATTATATTCATCAAATTCATTTTTTGGCACTCCATAATTTCCAATTAAAGGATATGTAAAAATCAAAATCTGACCAAAATAAGAAGGATCTGTTAATGATTGGTCGTATCCAACCATTCCTGTATTAAATACAATTTCTCCGCTTATTGATTTGTTTGCTCCAAAACTATTTGCAGGATAAACAGATCCATCTTCGGTAACAAGAAAACATTTTTTTTCGCTTACTTCATTTTCTTCTTCCATTTAAAATAAACAATTGATATAAATTTTATAAAAATATAACAAAAGTGTTTTCTTTGTTGTATAAAAAAAAGTTTTAAAAATATGTTTGATTTATTGAAATATGGATTTTTCATCTATGCTTGCCTGTGAATTTGCAAAACAAGTTGCAGAAAAAAATATTGATTTAATGAAGTTCTATTCTTCTTTTTATGAAAAAATGAATAAATTGCAAAATTTAAATTATATAATAACGCAAAATTCATTTGACAATGTAATTAAACAAATAAAAAAATTGCAAGATGAAATAAAAACAAAAAAAAATATTTTAGAGAATAAGCCATTGCTTGGCATTCCAATCTCAATTAAGGATTGTATTACAACAAAAAACATCAGGACAACAGCAGGATCAAAAATTTTAGATAATTATATTCCTGCATTTGATGCCACAATAATTGAAAAAATAAAAAATGCAGGAGGAATCATAATCGGGAAAACTACAATGGATGAATTTGGGTTTGGAACTTTTAGCACAAATTGCGCTTATGGAATTCCAAAAAATCCCAATGATGAAAACAGATCCTGCGGTGGTTCTTCTGGCGGCTCCTGTGGATTTACAAAAAAAATAAATATGCCGCACATTGCTGTTGCAGAATCCACAGGCGGGTCAATATCTGCGCCTGCCTGCTTTTGCGGTGTTTTTGGAATAACACCTACTTACGGCAGGGTGTCGCGATATGGAATGATTGATTATGCAAGTTCATTTGATAAAATTGGAAGTGTTGCCACAAATTTAGAAGATGCAATTCTGCTGTTAAATGTAATTTCCGGCATTGATGAGGCGGACTCCACAACAAAAAAAAGCAATAAAATATATCTTGGAAAAAACAGGAAAAATATTAAATTAGCAATTCCAAGGCAATATATTGAAGCAATCCAGGATAAAAATATATTAAATGAATTTGAAAGAGCAAAGGAAATTTTAGAAAAAAAAGGAGTGCAAATTAAAGAAGTTGAATTAAGCCTTGCAAAATATTCTGTTTCCTGTTATTATATTATTGCTATGGCAGAGGCATCCACTAATTTGGCAAAATACTGCGGCCTGCTCTATGGAATGCAGGAAAATCCAGAGCAAAAACATTTTGATAAATATTTTACAAATATTAGGACAAAATATCTTGGAGAAGAAGCAAAAAGGAGAAGCATTATTGGAACATATATTAGGATGGCCGGCTTTAGGGATAAATACTATTTAAAAGCAATGCAGACAAGGACATTAATAATTAAGGAATTTAAAAAAATATTTAATGAATTTGATGCAATATTTTGCCCAACTATGCCAATTGTTGCACCTAAATTTTGTGATATTGAAAAATTAAGGCCAAAGCAACATTATTGCCTCGATATTTTAACAGTCGGTTCAAATTTATCCGGGTTTCCAAGCATCAATATTCCTTTTGGAAATATTAATAATTTGCCTATTGGAATGCAATTAATTGGCAATCATTTAGAAGAAGAAAAAATAGCAAATATTTCTCTATTATTATGATTTTTTAAATATCTTTTTCATCTTTTATTTTTCCAACAATTTCTTCTAGTATATCTTCTAATGTAATAATTCCTTTGACAGATTTTTTTTTATCTACAACAATTGCAATATGCTGTTTTTTCCTTCGCATCTCTTCCATTAAAACTCCAATTTCCTTGTTGTCATTAATAAAATAAGCAGGTTTTACAAAATTATTGATTGTTTTTTTATATTGATTTTTAATATTTATAAGTATGTCTTTTGCATAAACAATCCCAATAATATTTTCTTCTTTTTTTTTCCAAACAGGATATCTTGAGAATTTATACTTATTTACTATTTTTATAAATTCATAAAGTGTTTTATTTGCATTCACAATTATTGTTTTTTTTATTGGTCTTAAAATATCTTTTACTTTTTTATCGCTGAAATCAAATAAATTGTCCATTAAATTTTTTTCATATTTATCTATAATTCCTTTTTCTTTTCCAATTAAGACTGCTGTTTTTAACTGCTCTTCTGTGATTCCTTTTGTTTTTTTAAGTTCAATTCCAAATAATTTTGAAATAATTAATGCAATTTTATTTAATAATAATGTTAATGGATAAAATAATATACAACTGAATTCAAGGATTTTTGCACTATATTTCATAAACAAAATATGCTTTGTTGATGCAATTGTCTTTGGAGTAACTTCACCAAAAATAAGAAGAATTAAAGTCATAATTCCAATAGCAATTCCAACTCCTGTTGATCCAAATACATTTGTTGCAATATATGTTGCAATTGCAGATGCACTTACATTTGCAATATTATTTCCAATTAAAATAGAAATAATCACCCTATGAGGATTTTTTTTCAATTTATTTATAGTTCTCGCATTTTTTCCTCTTTTTTCAAGCATTTGCTTTATCTGTATTTCATTTGTTGATGTAAATGCAATTTCAGCTGCACTAAAAAAACCAGAAAGCAACATGAAAATAATAAATAAAATAAATAAAGTTAAATTTAGCATATTCCCAATTATTACTATAATTTTTTAGATTAATAAGAATTAAATCTAACAGAACTAAGAATTTTGATAATTTATGCCCTGATAGGTTTTTCAGGACACCAAACACAAAATAATTTTGTTTTTCATATATAATTATACTGGATAAATCCAACAAATCTTTAAATAATTAAAAATAAAAAAAAGAAGCCCTCTATAATAGGGCTAATTTACACTTCATTCCTTTTCTTCTTCTTTTTCTGGTTTTTCTTCTTCATCTTTTTCGTCGTATTTCATATTTTCTCCTCCTCTTTAATTTTTTAGATTTTAGCCAATTGTATCATTTCCTGCTGGTGGATTTTTTTCTGCGGCTTCATTTGCTGCTTTGTATGCTTCAAAGTCGTATGCAGCTGTCTCTGTTCCTTCTAATACAATTGCTGTTCCAGTTAATTCTTCTGTTGCAAATTTCAAAGATGCTGCTCTTGTCTGGTCTGCTTCATATCCGGAGACGACAATTGCTACATATCCTTCTTTAAATGCATCTGGTATATATTGTATTAATGCTTTTCCATTCAAGGATCCCTCTTTTGTTTCATCCCTGTAATATGTTACATCTGGTGTTTTTCCTGCTGTTGCAAGTTCTTCTACAAGAGAGTTAATTGCCGGTCCTCCAACAAGAATTACATTCTTGGTTGTTTTATCTGATGTGATACTTTCATCATTTGCAAGCCGTGCAATACCTTCTGTTGTCAATCCAAGATGCTCAATATTTTGTGTGCCTGTTGCTGTTGGTGCTGCTGCTGCAATTTCCATTAAGTATAGGTTTGCAACCATTTGATTGTTTGGGTATGTAATTGTCGCACTTCTTTGATTTTGACTATCCCATACAAGAGTAGTTCCATATCCAGAACCTGTTATAGATTTGTATGTATCTGTTTCATAAGATAAAGTAGTATATGTAGCTGGAGTTGCAGAACTTCCATTATTTTGACTGTTGAATTTGCCTTTTAGACCAACTTTATCTGTATCTATTTTATCATCTACATGAACAATATGTGCCATTGGATACATAGAAGAGTCCACATCATTGTCATTTTCTATTACAATAACAGCAGATTGGTTTAATGCATTTCCATTAGGGTCTACAATTTTTACTCCTGTAATTACACAATCTGTTGTTGTAGCAGTGTAATTTTTTGTAATGAAATTGAATTTCAATGGACCTGTAGCAGAATTTGTATAATTAAATGTATTTTCTCCATTACAAGTTGCATTTATTTGTGTTGCTGTTATTGTCTCTCCTGTTTTTGTTCCATCTGGTATTGTTACACTTGTTGCATTTAATCCAGATGTAATTGGTGCATATAAAACAACATACTCATCTCCATTTGCAACAATAGGATTAAATATACCAACTTCTGTTCCTGATGCAACACCTGTTGTGGTGGTTACTGTTGAAGGTGCAACTGTTACAACTTCAGAACCACTTGTTGAATTGTCAATAACATTTACAGCATATAATTTATTTCCAACTGCAAAAGTGCTTCCTTGATCCTGATCATAAACTGTGTCTCCTGTAAATACATCTTTTATTGTTACTTTGTCGCTGCTGTCTCCTTTCTCACGAATATATGTTATTTCTAATAATTTAGAGATGTCATCTCCAAATGCAACAAAATAATCGTTTTTTGTAAGATTAGCTCCTTCAAATGTAGTTATGTCTTTACCATTTGCATGCTGTAATTTTTTGTA
>NJDR01000027.1 GCA_002254415.1 Candidatus Aenigmarchaeota archaeon ex4484_52 | reverse complement strand
TTTATTATTTTTTGATTTGTTTTTTATGCATATTCAAAAAATAGTATTTTTAAATATAGTGTTAAGGGTGTAATTAGTGCATTTAAGCAGATATTTAAAGAACATACCGCCAGCAAGAAAGATATGTTTATCAAAAAAGAGTTTTGATTAAACAAAGTAATTTAGAATATTATGAGAATTTAGAAATGGACTAATTTAAAGGAGATAAATCAGTTGGTGTTGTTGCTTTAAAGCAACAACGCCCCACAATACTGATTTGTCCATAATTATATAAAATTTCTATTTATTTGTTTTTTGTTTGAGTAAACTAAATTTGACAATTATGTGGGTAGAATTATTTTTATATTTGGGATTTTTTGGCTATTATATTCTATGGGCATTGTTTGTTGGAATTATTGCTATTTTTAATTTTAAAAAAGACAAAATAATACGGAATTTGTTTTTATCATTTATTGCAGGAATAATTCTCATTTCAATAGGACCAATTGAAGGAATAATTGCAAGTATTTTTGTACGGCTTTTTATTATTGGAATTAAAAAGACATTTGATGTAAAAAATTTTGATTCTTTAATAAAAGGAAATAAAGAAATTGTTGTTTTAAAGTCAAGCAAAATATTAACTGGACTTTCTGCGTTAATTGTTTTTCTGATGCTTTCAATAATTATATTTGCACCGCCTATGGAAGTGAAATGGTATAAAATGGATAACGCAAAAATAGAAATTATAAATCATACAAGTTCTTTTAATGCAGATAAAGTTATTTGGGAAGATATTAAAGATACTAGATTGGTTTGCCAGGAATATGCACTTCAAATTCCAAAAACAATGGTAACAGAGACGGGCTGGCAATTGTCCAAGGACTGGGATGGAATTTATCCAATAAATAATACTCTGTATTGGGTAATGGTTTATGAGCCAACAACACTTGTAAATATGAAAAATCCATCTCCTGCTTATATTTTAGTTAATGGAGCAGACCCAGCAAAGCGATTTAAAATAAAGGAGAAAATCAAATATTCTGAGCAAAGATCTAATTTAATTGGATTAATTTATCAAATATTGACAACTGGAAAAATATATGATGTCAAAATCAAATATTGGCTTAAATATCCTTTTTTTAATTATGGAGATGCTGTATTTACTCATGATGATAATGGCGAGCCAATATGGTTTGCCCCAATAAAAATGAATTTTCCAACTATATTTATAATTAAATTTTATACAGAACAAATTGGAATTGTAACCCTTGACAATAATGGCCAAACAAAAATATATTCAAACAATGACATAAAAAACAAAAAAGCACCGGACTGGTTGTTAAATAATAATATTTTGATTGATGAACAATACAGCCAAATGCGAATGGATAAATGGGCAAAATATGCACATTGGAAAAATTTCCTGAATTATTATTTTCAGCACGAAAATGTATTTGAATTGGCACAGCGATTGTTTTTTCAATATGACAAAACCAAGGATCATGCTTATGGTTTTATGCAACTTGAGCCAGAAGGCAAAAATAGAAAAGCAATAACTCATTTTGCAAATATTGATGCATCTGGAGAAAATTTTGGAGATGTTTTAATTAATGACATCAGGCAATTGGAATTAATAGGTCCAAAAAGAGCATTAAGCGATGTTAGGGGACAAATAAGCCTATATTCTGACTGGTATGCTCTGCAGCCATTATTTAGAAAAATAAAGGGCTCTTATTTTTATATAATTCCTGTATATTCCGGGATTGATACATCTATGGTATTGCGGGCAATTGCTGTTGTTGATGCAAAAACAGAGCAAGTAAAACTTTTCAAATGGGAAGATGTTGGATTGAAAGAAGAAATAAGAAAAAATAATGTTACAGAGACGATAAATTCATTTAATCAAACACAAACAAAATGTTCTGTTGTTTCTGCAGAAAAAATAAATTCAAAATTAAGAATTGTAATGGAATGCGATTCAATTACAGAATAACATGCTTTATATCTTAGACATAGGTAATTACAACAGAGATATAAAAGCAATGATAATTCTATTTATAACACAAATTTGAATAACAATATATCCGAGCACAAAAGTAATATAAATATGTGCTTGGGTATGCTAACAAAACTCATAATTATTTATGTGTTATGCCATATATTTAAAATATTATTTTTTTTCTAAACTATAAATAAAAGAGATATGAATTATATTGAATACAAAACAATAAATAAAATTGCTGGAAATCTACTATTTGTTGAAAAAACCCATAATGTAAGTTACGGGGAAATTGTAAAAATAAAAATTTCAAAAGATGATGTTCGCACAGGACAGGTCTTGGACACTTCCAATGAATTAGTTATAATACAGAGTTTTGAAGGCACAAGCGGAATTTCTCTGGACTCTTCTGTCAGATTCTTGGGAGAGACAATGAAATTTGGATTATCGCGTGATATTTTAGGCAGAATTTTCAATGGCAGAGGAATGCCAATAGATAATGGTCCGAATATTGTAGCAAAAAAGAAAATGGATATAAATGGGGCTGCAATTAATCCATATTGTAGAGCTCCGCCATCTGATTTTATTCAAACAGGAATTTCAAGTATTGATGCGATGAATACACTTGTCAGAGGACAAAAATTACCTATTTTTTCTGGAAGTGGACTTCCCCACAATGATATTGCTTTGCAAATTGCACGCCAAGCAAAAGTACAAAGTCAAAAAGAAGATTTTGCTGTTATATTTGCAGCTATGGGAATCACAAATGAAGAATCATATAAGTTTATCAAAGAATTTGAAACAACAGGAGCATTAGAGCGTTCTGTTATTTTTCTAAATTTAGCAGATGATCCTGCAGTAGAGCGGTTAGTTATTCCACGAATTGCACTTACATCTGCTGAATATCTTGCTTTTGAAGAAAATATGCATGTTTTAGTAATCCTGACAGATATGACAAATTATTGCGAATCATTGCGAGAGATGAGTGCTGCGCGCCAAGAAGTCCCAGGAAGGCGTGGATATCCAGGATATATGTATACTGATTTGGCATCTATTTATGAGAGAGCAGGAATTATAAATGGTAAAAAAGGAAGTATTACACAAATGCCAATTTTAACTATGCCTGGAGATGATATTACTCATCCAATTCCTGACTTAACTGGCTATATTACAGAGGGGCAAATTGTCTTGGACAGAGATTTGCACAGAGCTGGAATTTATCCTTGCATTAATGTTTTACTGAGTTTGTCGCGATTAATGAATTCTGGAATTGGGCCAAAAAAAACAAGAGAAGACCACAAACAGGTATCAGACCAACTTTATGCAAATTATGCAGAAGGAAAGGACTTAAGGGGATTGGTTGCAATTGTTGGCGAAGATGCATTGAGTGAAAATGACAAAAAATTATTGAAATTTGCAAATGAATTTGAAGAGCAATTTGTAAAACAAGAATCTTATGAAGACAGAAACATTGAAAAAACATTGTCTATTTCTTGGGATTTGTTCGGATCAATACCAAAAGAGGACTTAACAAGAATATCAAGCCAGATGAAGGATAAATATTATAAAAATTCTAAAAATAAATTATGATTTTTTTCTTAAGTTAAATGCAAATCTATATAATTGGTTTTTCCTTTTTCAAGATTTATTGTCTTATAATCTTGAACACCTGAATTTTTTATATATCTAAATGTGCATTCCTGAGAATCTGATTGTAATTCTATGAAAAATACATATTCTCCTTTCTTTAGATTTACTCCCTCATAATTACAAAAATCTATTGCACAGGAATATTCTTGTGTATAACCACCAAATCTTTTTGGACTTAGCAATTGTATAAACTCAGAATTTTTATCTATAATTATTGAATTATTTTCATTATCTAAAATTCTTACTATGGCAATGCTTTGTCTATTAATTGTAATATTAAATTTTTTTGTTTGTCCCTCAGCAAGATTAATTGAATTTTCATAGTCAGGCAAGTAGGGATTCTCTCGTGTTAAGATATTGATTGTATAATTTCCTTTTTTTATTTTTCCAATAGAATAATATCCTTTATCATCTGTAATCCCTGCTCCCAAAGAAGAAAATCGGGAATGCAACATAATATGTGTTTTGCTTATTGGCTGTCCTCTATCATCTGTTATAAAACCTGTAATTTTACTTGTTGGTTCAAAATCTGTAAATTTGTAAAAAGAAGTATTATATGGATTATCTATTGCATCAATTACATTATCATTTGCATCATATATTACAAGAGATCCAATTTTGAAAAACCCGTCAATACCATGATCATTTATACTTATTCCGTCAAAATATAAAGTAAGATTTTGAATTTCTCTGCTGTCAAATAAACGTGTTTTATTAGCTCTGTCAATATTATAACAAATATCTTTTCCATACATATCTTGCAGCCATGCAGAAATCATATAATCTCCTGATTTTCTGACATTAATACCCAGATTAACAACCAAATAATCATATTTTCCATCATTGTCGCTATCTGCTCCGAAATCAGCAAAATCAGAAAAAACACCAATGAACTCAACTTTTGGTCGTTGAAATTCTGTGTAATTATACTTCGATGTGTTATATGTTTTAAATTCATCCAGTAATTCAAGATTCAAAATAAAACTGCCATTGATTTTTGATTTATAGATATGAGTGCCCTCAAATCTAATTTTTATATTGTGTTTTCCTTTATCTAAATGAGTTTCTACTTTGTCTTCAGTTATGCTCGTGTGATATTCAGTTTCCAATAATCCATAAATCGTATAATTTCCTGATTTCCACACATCTAATTGAACTTCAATAGTCAAATAATCAAACAAGTCATCTTTATTAATATGTTCTCCATATTCGTAAATTTCAATAATTTCAGCCCGTGGTTTTTGAAATTGCGTATAATTATAATATGATAAATTAAAAGTTTTTGAATCAAAATGTATAGTCTCGTTGCTCATGCCACACAAAGATAAATTAATAGCATAAATTCCACTCTGTTTTTTCCTGTAGATTTCTTCACCGCTAAAATTAAGATCTATTGTTCTTATTCCTTGTTCTAAATAAAGCGGAAAAACAAAAACAGAGGAATATGATATTTCTTTAATTTCACTGCATATTTTGTTTTCTCCAGACAATAGAATTCCAGTTAAAAGATAATTGCCTGTTTCTGTAATATTTACTTTTGTATTTATTGCCAAATAATCATACAAATTATCATCATCTAAATCCGCACAATGCTCTGATGCAATTTCCAAAATTTTAGAGTTTGGATTTGATAAATTTAATCCAAGAAATGGACAAGTATGTCCAATAAATACATCAGCTGGTAGTTTATCTTCTGCAAGTTTTGTTTTATTTAATTCATACCATTCAGCAGCAGGTATTTCGCTCCATTCATAACAAGTATTGTTAATGCATTTTACAACAGCCTCAGAAAGACACTTCAACATAATTCCCGAAGGTTCATTGCATATTTCATTTTTATTAATAGCACCACAGTAACATGTAAATATACAATCTTCATCACTGACACATGATCTGTCATATATATCTGGTGCGGGATTATTAACACATCCGCAAATTAAAACAATTCCAACAACAAAAAACAAAACCAAGATTTTTGTTTTTAATATCATCTAAAGATTTTCTAAAAACACTCTATGAGCTTTTACTAAATTATATAAATCAATTTTTGATGAAATCTCGAACGGGGAATGCATTCCCAAAATACATGCACCAATATCAATTACATCCATATTGAATTTGGAAAAATATTCTGAAATAGTGCCTCCACCGCCTTCATCAATTTTTCCATCTGTTGTCGACTGCCAAGCAATATTGTTTTTTTCAAATAACTCAATAATTTTTGACATATATTCTGCACTTGCGTCATTGCCCTGGAATTTTCCACCCCATCCTGTATTTTTTCCAATACAAACACCACTGCCAAGAAGTGCATCATTTTGATGCTCAAAAACATCAGCATAATTTGGATCAATTGCCATCGCAACATCACTGCTTATGCACAATGATTTTTTAAATATATCTCTTGTCTTAACTTGCTTTGTAATATCTTCATCTTTGCTTAATTCCAAAATAATATTTTCAAAAAAATATGAATCTGCACTTGTATTTCCAACACTGCCGATTTCTTCTTTATCAACAAAAACAACAATAGATGTATATTTTGGTGTTTGTATATTTTTTATTGCATTGAGCGATGCCCACGCACAGAGACGATCATCTTGTCCATAGCCGCCAATTAATGATTTGTCAAAGCCGATATCTCTTGGAGCAAAGGATGGCACTAATTGTAATTCAGAGCAAATAATATCCTTCTCAGCAATATCATATTTTTCTCTCAATATATTTAAAGTATATAATTTTATTTTTTCGCTTATTTTATCATCATCAACAGGAATGTTTCCTGCAATTGCTGTTAATTGCTCTCCTGTAATTACTTCTTTTGCATCTTTTTTCATTTGCTTGTTTGCCAAATGCGGCAGTAAATCACTAATTACAAAACAGGAATCATTTTCTTTTTCACCGATATTTATATTTATTTTTCTACTTTGTTTTGCAATAACAACTCCAATTAAACTCAATGGCACATTAACCCACTGGTATTTTTTTATTCCACCATAATAATGCGTCTTTAAAAAACACAAATTTGAGTCCTCATAAATTGGAATTCTTTTTAAATCAAGGTGCGGAGAGTCAATATGCGATGCAATAATTCTAACCCCGTTTTTAATAGACATTCTGCCTTTTTTAATCAAGCAAATTGCTTTTTCCTTGTTTTTAAAATATTTTATGTTATTTTGCTTTGCAAAATTCTCAATAAATTCAACTGCTAGTCGCTCTGTTTTTGCATAGCCCAAAAATTTTTTATATTGTTCTACCAAATCAAAGATTTGTTTCTTTTCTTTATCACTTATCTTTTCCCAAGCGTTTTTTCTTTTGTAAATTAACTCTTTTTCTTTTTTCTGCCAAAATGAAAGTTTTTCTTTTTCCATAATTTAAATAACTCGAGAAAAAATCCTGTAAATTTATATAAAATACAACAGGATTTTTTACGTATTTTATAAACTTTATACAAGATTTCATAGTTTATAAAATATAAAATAAAATTAAAAGATATATTTAAAAATATGCTTTATTTATATTATTATGATAAAAACAAAGATATCAGAAAAATTATCTAAAATAAAAATTATAAAATGCCCATATATGACAGAAAAAATGACAAAAAATATTGAATCAAACAATACTTTGTGTTTTATTGTTTTGAGAGATGCAAAAAAGCAGGATATAAAACAAGCAATACAAACAATATTTGATGTAAAAATTAAAAAAATAAATACAATTATGTGTCTCCGGATGGCAAAAAAAAGGCAATAGTTAAACTAAAATCAGATTATAATGCTTTTGATATTGCATCAAATATGGGGATAATATAAGCAATTAATTATGAACGCAGTTAATTCTTGTTAAAGGTATCCAAAAAGTTGGATACCAGAGCAAAAGTAATAAATATTGCAAATAATTTAAATATCAAAGGTGGGGTTGAAAACATAGAAGACAGCAATGTCAGGATAATATCTCAAACACAATGAGAAAATTAAACAATTTACAGATTAAATAATACATAGTATTAAATTTTTTCATTCTTCCAATACATGCTCTACTATGATTCTTTCCTTTGCGACTTTTTTTATTATAGTAATATCAACACCAAATTTTCTCAAAAAACCATTTGTTCTTTCTTTGGTTAATTGTCTTAATTTTGCCTCTGATGGATAATTACAAGAATCAATAACTATAAGCAATTTAGAATATACTTTTCAAAAGCTTCTTTTCCATCTTTTATTTTTAGCTTTAATAATTATATTTACCCCTGATTTTTGCATAAATAGAATAATCAATATATTCTTTATCATTAATATAAAATTCTGTTAATTTTGCTTTATTTCTCTTTTTCTCAATTCCATTGCATATTTTAATTGCAAAACTATCTGCTCCTGCACCTGAGCCATAAGAAGTGATTAAAATTTTTTGATTTGGTTTTGCAATATCCAGACAATTGCACAATCCAAGAAGAGATGATCCAGAATAAGTATTTCCTATTCTCTCAACTACCAAAGATTGCTTTAATTTTTCTATTGGGATATTATATTTTTTTGCCATTGCAAGAGGAAATTTTCCGTTTGGCATATGAAATACAAAATAATCATAATCATCAATTGTTGTATTTGTCTTTTTTAACAATAAATTAGTTGCACCAATAACATGGCGAAAATATGCTGGCACACCGGTAAATCTTCCCGCATGCTGCGGATAGTCCTCTTTTGGCCTTCTCCAAAAATCAGGTGTATCAGTTGAAAAAGAACAGGTATCTAATATTTCTGCAACTGCATTTTCTTCATTTTCCAGTCCAATTATAAAACTTGCTCCGCCAGATGCCGCAGAGTATTCTAATGCATCTGATGGCTTCCCTTGAGCTGTATCTGCTCCTATTGCAATTCCATATTTTATTCTTCCTGACTCAACCAAGCCCATTATCATCTGTATCGCAGCGGTGCCTGCTTTGCATGCAAATTGAGTATCTGCTGCTGTATAATTTGTATTTAATCCAATTGCCTCTCCAATAATTGTTGCAGTTGGATTTACTGCATAAGGATGAGATTCTGAGCCGATATAAATTGCACCTATATTATTATTACTTGATTTTATTTGCGCCCGCAAAAGAGCATTTTTTGTTGCCTCAACACCTATTGTTGCTGTGTCCTCATCTGCTCCTGCAACTGCTTTTTCAAATATTCTCAAACCATTTTTTATAGATTGTGCATCTGCTCCCCAAACACAGGCAATATCTTCTGTTTTTATCCTGTATTTTGGAATATAGGCACCATAGCCAATTATCTTTGAATTTTTTAACATTTTTTGCATCATTAATAAACTTATATGTTGTATTTATGAGTTTATTGGCGACAAAAAAATCCTGCTTTGCGGATTTAAATTTTGCAGAATTTTTTTTTGTTTATATCTGCATATAAACTTTAAAATATTTTCTTTTTAATTTAATTTATGTTAATTCCAATAAGATGCATTTCATGCGGAGAATTGTTAGCAGATAAGTGGGAACGTTATCAGGCACAAATAAAAATAAAGGAAAAAAAACAAGTGCTTGATGAATTAGGAATAAAAAATTATTGCTGTCGCGTTTGTTTTCTTACAAGTCCTGATTTAACAGACAAAATAAACCAATACAAAATAATTTAATTCCGCGCTCCTGTAGTCTAGACCGGCCAAGGATACTGGCCTTTCAATAAAGGAATATTATGAATTTAAAAGATAGCCAGGGACTCGGGTTCGAATCCCGACAGGAGCATATATATGTTAAATAAGTCTCTAAAACAATATTGTAATAAAAATAAACCTGAGGAGGTAAAATGGCAATAAATAAGGAGCATCTTTTGAAAAACAAGCTCATAGATGAAAACAAAAAAGAATGTTGTCCTAAATTTAATCCAAAATCTTGGAATGGAAAAATCCTTAAATGGAAAAATAAGAAATTTATCAAAGACAAAGTATTCGCTATTTTCTATATGCCGGTAAATTTTAGCAGCGTAATAAAAAAATTAATGAAGAAAATTGATTCTGCTAATAATAAATGTGTTGATTGGATAGGGCTCTGACCATACTTCGAAATGGAATATAGATATTTATCTTGCAGTTAATAAAGAAATTCCGGATAGTATATAAAGGATATTTCAAAGACACAGGCAAATAGAGTAAAGATTTTGAAAATTATGCCAAAGCCAAAAACATAAAAGTTAAAAAATGCTATATGTGGTATCTCATTAATTATGAAAAGATTAAAAAAACCAAAAATAAATAAAACATTAATAGTTCTTATTGTTGTTTTTATTGTTTTTATTATTTCTGGATATAAAATCTATAAAGAAAAACAGCAAATAAATGAATTATATAAAAAATGCAGAGAAATACAAAATGATCCAAATCTTATGTTAGAATGCAAATGCATTCCAACATTTGCATTTAATAAAACTTATGCATCTGGAACTGTAAAAGAAAAAACATCTCCTTTTTGCACTTGCATTTGTGATATTGGCCAAAACAAGCAACATATTTTTGAAATAAGAATTTCTAATAATAAAAAAACAAATAGATAATAAATGAAAACATACAATAAAGGATATGTATTTGAACAGGCAGTTAAGTCAAAATTAGAAACAGACGGATGGATGGTAATTCGCTCTGCTGGAAGCAAAAAGCCGGATTTAATTGCTGCAAGAAATAAAAAAATTATTATTATTGAATGCAAATCAACAAAACAAGATATTATTTATTTTGATGAAAAAGAAGTGAAAAATTTAAAAAAAACAGCATCTGAATTTGGTGCAGAGTGCTTGTTTGCTGTCAAAAAAAATCATTTAAAAAACTGGTTTCTTGTTGGATTAGAGGCACTTGAAAAAACAAAAAACAAATTTAAAATTTTATTAGATTAGATTTTATTTAATATTTTAAAATTATTTATATTAAAGTTATATGGGCTTGTAGTTCAGCTGGTAGAACGCTGCCCTTGCAAGGCAGAGGCCACGGGTTCAAATCCCGTCGAGTCCATTATTTTAGTAATAAATTAAATAAACACCAACAAATATGGAATTAATAGAAATAGGCGTGCTTGTATTTTTTATTTTGTTTTCTGGTTTTCTTGTGTTTGTTAAGGCATTTGACATATATGCAATTTTTATTTCCTTGATGATGGGATTTGCAATTTTTAAATTAAAAGGCCTTGAATGGTTTTTAGTAATTTTTTTGTTTTTGATTTTTGGAATATTGGCAACATATTATGGAAGGAAAAAAAGAAAAGACGCAAAAAAACACAAAACAAGGGATTTTGACAATGTAATATCCAACGGCCTTGTTGCATTTACAGGGGTTCTTTTTAATTATCCTTTTATTTATCTTGGAAGCATAAGCAGTGCTATCTCAGATACTCTGAGTTCTGAAATAGGAATGCTCTCAAAAACAAAGCCAGTTTTAATTACAAATTTGGGAAAAGAAGTTGAACCAGGGACAAATGGAGGAATTACTAAACTTGGATTTTTTGCAGCAATTATTGGCTCATTGATTATTTCATTATGTGCTTATTTTTTTTATTATGCTTTTTTGAACCAGGGCTTATTTAATTTGAGATTTAAACTTGCTACTTGTGTTTTTTTTGGCGGAATTTTTGGAACTGTTGTTGATAGTATTTTAGGTATTGTTTTTGAAAACAGAAAAAAAATGACTAATGGAAGTGTTAATTTTATCTCAACATTGCTTGCAGGGTTTTTCGTGCATTTAATTATGATGATGTTTTGTTAATAAAGAATCAATTCAATATTAATTGTATCGGGACAATAATAAGATCTCCACCATAAACTGATTCTATTTGAGAAGTATATGGCTCTCCTTTTTTAATTAATAATGAATGAGAACCAGAAGAAGTTATTTTATTTCCTGTTATTTCAAGTTGTATTTTTGTTCCACCTCCTGCAACAAAATCATCCAATTCTCTGAATGCCAATCTAAAGGTTACAGCATATTTGTCATTATCTCCTGTCTGTGTTGATCTTGCAAGCAAAACACATGGCTCATCAACCCCAAGGCGTCCTGCTGTGTCAGATTCTGGTGTATCATAAACCCCCCACATATTGCTTGCAGATATTGGAATCCATTCCTTTGAACTTGCCATTGTAGCCGGAATCTCTAATAAATAATAAATGCTGTTTGTTTTTTCATCAATTTTAAAATCTCCTTTTATATCAAAATCTATATTTGACTGGCCACCATTTGTTGCAATTTTTGTAATTTCAACACCTATTTTTTTCAATGTATTTTGTGCAAGGTATATATTTGAATCAGCAGTGCTTTTTTCAAGCATTGGACTGCCCCAATTATATGCAATCCCTGTTGTAAAAACAATAATACCTGCTACAATTAAATAAGCTATGACACCTGTTTGTGCTTTTTTCTGTTTTTTAAAAAACATAATATTGTTCAATAATATTAATGTTTAAAAAGATTTATGTATTTTTCTAATTGCTAACAACCACAGTAAATAGGGAAACACCCGGTAACATTCCGAACCCGGAAGTTAAGCCATTTTACGTTGTGCAATACTGCCCTTGGGTGGGAATGCACAATGTTGTTAGTTTTTTTTGCTCTGGTAGTGTAGTTGGTTATCACCCGGGACTGTCACTCCCGGAACTCGGGTTCAAATCCCGACCAGGGCGTGTCTTTATAGTCATGAGCGACAAATTTGATAGTTATCAAAAGTGATAACCAAGAGTATATAAAAGTGTTATAGATTTTAAAAAAAATCCACAAAAGAATCTGTTTGTGAATTTCTGCAAACAATAAGAGACTGTAATGCTAAATAACTTATTATTGCAATAATTGTAAAATTTTTGATAAAGTATTTTTAAGTTTTATTATTCTATTATTAAATTAAAGAGATGATAAAATTATGAAAATTGGATTTTTTGAAATAATTGGATGGGAAAAAAAATATCTAAAAAAGGCATTAAACAATAATTTTCTTGAATTTTACAAAGAGCCTCTAAATTTAGAAAATGTAAATAAAATTAATGATTTTGAAATAATTTCTGTATTTATTTACTCTAAAATCAATAAACAAATTTTGGATAAAATTCCTAAATTAAAATTAATAACTACAAGATCCACAGGATTTGATCATATTGATTTGGCAGAATGCAAGAGGCGAAAAATAATTGTTTGCAATGTACCTTTTTATGGAGAAAATACAGTTGCTGAGCATTGTTTTGCTTTGATGTTGAATTTATCAAGAAATATTCACAAATCATATTTAAGGTCTAAAAGAAATGATTTTTCAATTGCCGGCCTAAAGGGTTTTGATTTAAAAGGAAAAACATTGGGTGTAATTGGAACAGGGCATATTGGTCTTCATGTGATAAGAATTGCAAAGGCATTTGGAATGAATATTTTGGCAAATAGTATTCATCAAAATAAATTTTTGGAAGATGTCCTGAATTTCAAATATGTTAAGCTAAAAGAACTTTTGAAAAAATCAGATATAATTACTCTGCATATTCCGTCAAATAAGAGCACCTATCATTTAATTGGAAAAGAAACCATTAATTTTATAAAAAAAGGTGCTATTCTTATAAATACTTCAAGAGGTGATGTTGTGGATACAGAGTGTTTGATTGAGGCATTGGACAAAAAAATTTTATCTGGTGTCGGATTGGATGTTTTGGAAGGAGAGGACCTTATAAAAGAAGAAAAACAATTGTTATATGATCCAAAAAAAAGAGACAGGCTGGCAACTCTTGCCAAAGACCATATTCTTTTGGCAAAAGATAATGTTATTTTTACACCGCATATTGCATTTTATAGCCAGGAAGCATTAGAGAGAATAATTCATACAACAGCACAAAACATAAATAATTATTTAATTAAAAAACCTCAAAATATAGTTAATTAATAGGATAAGAAAGAAATATGAAAAATATAAAAATAGATGAAACGAGCAAGACAATGAGTATAAAAATTAACCCTCAATTATATTCTTCTTCTTGTGTGATGAGAGCAAGCTACAGGTTTATTGATGATTTTAATGTAATTGTTGACGGAGATCCTATGAGTGAATTAATAGTTTGCTTTAAGCCTAAAGAAGAAACAGACAATCCAACAAAAGAGGACTGGCAGGAATTAATCAATATTTTCTATAATGAATTAATACATACAAGTGTAGAAGAAGAGCAGGCAAGGCGATATGCAGATACGAGAAATGCTTTAATTGGTGCTGCAATGAAAACGATTATTCAGGTGCCACCAAATAAAAAACAGGAAAAAAAGAAATAATGTCATTTGTTTTATTCTTTTGTTTTATTGCTCTTGCAGGCAGTGCAATAGGAGGATATTTAGATATAAAGACGAGCGAGATTCCAGATGAAGTGCCATTGGGTATTTGCATTATCGGGATTATTTTATATATTCTTGATTTTTTGATTAACAATAATCCAATAGCAATTGTTTCAATAATTACAATTAGTATTTTTTTTATTTTTATTGGCTATATTTTTTTTTGGCTAAATCAATGGGGTGAAGCAGATGCATTAATGTTGGCTTCTCTTGGTGTTTTGATGCCGGGTTGTTTTTGTTTTATTGAAAATAGTTTTTTGGATGCATTTTTATTTGCGAATAAATTTCTAATTATATCTTTTATTATCGGCAGTATTTGGGCAATTTTATATAGTGTTTTAATTATGGTAAAAGAAAAAAAGACAATTGCATTTTTCAAATATTTATGTAAAAAAGAAATAGAACTAAGATTTTTTTTTGTATTTGTTATACTTGGAATTTTTTTTGCGTATTTTTTATTTATTCCAATGTTTTATTTATTTTATAAATTTGCAAAATTCACAGAAAATAATATTTACAAAAAAAAAATAAAAACTAAAAATCTGCAGGAAGGAGATGTAATTGCAGAGAAAATAAAAAAATTAAATATTAATGGAAAG
>NJDR01000005.1 GCA_002254415.1 Candidatus Aenigmarchaeota archaeon ex4484_52 | reverse complement strand
TCAAAAAGAATGCTTCAATATGGGGTTATGAGCATCCATGGAATAACTTGACATTCACCACAGATATTTTCGTTAAATTAGAAAAGAGGCATATAAAAAAGAAACTTGAAAATTTGAAGTATGAGAAAAGAAAATATTTCATAAATGATCCTACTGCTAAATTCAAAACTCCTGAAGAAGTAAAAGCTGAAGAAAACAGGCTATTAGATGCATTTATTAATGCATTTCAAAAAGTGCTTAAAAAACAACATAAATTATTTATTGACAGATTATCAGGTAAATATAAAAACTAAAAATGCTGATGCTGTTGTAAATATTAAAATGACGGTAAAAGATGAGAAAAATAATATTTCTGTAATTGGAATGGGAACAAGCCCTGATATTCTTGTTGCAAGTATTGAAACATTTGAGGAAGGAGTTAATTTATTATGTAATAGAGGTTCTTGATTTTTACACAAATTCAAACCACTTCTTTGGCTCTCCTGTTTCTATGCATTTGTAAAATTCATTTTTTATTTTTTGTGTAACAGGACCTATTTTTCCATCTGCAATCTTTATTTTATCAACATAAGTAATAGGTAATATTTCAGCAGCAGTTCCAGTGAAAAATAATTCATCTGCAATATATAGCATTTCTCTTGGTATTTTTTCTTGTTTTGTTTTATATTTTAAATTTTGTGCAATTTCCAAAACTGATTTTCTTGTAATGCCGTCAAGTATTGAAGATGTAATTGAAGGAGTATAAATTATATTGTCTTTTACTAAAAATATATTTTCACCGCTTCCCTCAGATACAAACCCATCTTTGTCAAGCAAAATTGCCTCGTCATATCCATCTGCTGTAACTTCCATTACTGCTAATTGTGCATTCATATAATTTGAACCCGCTTTTGCCATTGGAGGCATTGTATTTGGTGCAAGTTTTGTCCATGAACTTACCTTTACATTTAGTCCTTTTTCAGATTCTCCTAAATATTTACCCCAGGGCCATGCCGCAATACTTAGCTGGGTTTTGCTGTCTTTTCCAATAACTGCAAGACCCCCATAACCCTTAAATATAATCGGGCGAACATAAGCACTTTTGAGTTTATTTGCTTTAATTACTTCTTTGCAGGCATTTATTACTTCTTCTCTTGAAAAATCAATATCTCTTAATCTATAAATTTTGGCAGAATCAAACAAGCGATTTATATGCTCTTTTAGACGAAAAATGCCTGAACCATTTTTTGTATTATAGCATCTTATTCCCTCAAATACGCTTGTGCCATAATGAAGAGCATGACTTAAAACATGCACTTTTGCATCACCCCAATTAATGAGTTTGCCGTTCATCCAAATTTTTTCCTGCTTTACTGCTTCTAATGCTGATACCATATTAATCTTTTTTATTATTTAATTTCATTTTATTCATCCCATTTATAACTGCCTTAACAGATGCCATAACAATATCTGGATCAATTGCCCGTGCCTTGTATTCTTTTTTTGACTCATCTATCAATGTCAAAGATACATCTGCAAGTGCATTTGTTCCACCAGTAATTGCCTTTATATTGTATTCTTTTAATTTTAGTCCTCCATCTGAATCAATAATATTTCTTATTGCATTTGTTGCTGCATCAACTGTGCCAATGCCATACGCTGTGCTTATTCTTTGTTTTCCTTCTAAATTAACCTTCACAATTGCAGTCGGAGTGATTTTATTTCCACTTAATACAGATAATTTGAGGACTTGTTTAGTTCATAGTCCGCTATTGCAATAATATCTTCTTCCAATATTGTTTTTTGCTTATCTGCAAGTTCTTTTATTTTTTCTGTAATTTTGTTTAATTGCTCTTGACTAAATTTATAATTTAATTTTTTTAAACCATTTTCAATTGCATGTTTTCCAGAATGTTTTCCAAATACCATTTTTGTAATTCTTCCGATATCTTCTGGCTTCATTATTTCATAGCAAAGTGGATTTGACAACATTCCGTGCTGGTGAATTCCTGCTTCGTGCGAAAATGCATTTTCCCCAACAATCGCTTTATTTCTTTGAACGCTAATTCCTGTATATTGCGAAACCATTTTGCTGATGGGATATATTTCTTTGATATTTATATTTGTAGTGCAGTTAAAATAATCTGTTCTTGTTTTTAAATTCATTATAATTTCTTCCAAAGATGCATTTCCCGCTCTCTCTCCGATTCCATTTATTGTACCTTCAACCTGTCCTGCTCCTCTTTTGATTGCCTCAAGAGAATTTGAAACAGCCAAACCCAAATCATTATGACAATGAACACTAATCATAGCATTATTTATATTTTCTACATTTTCCTTTATATAATTTATCAATCTCCCGAATTCATCGGGCTGGGAATACCCAACAGTATCGGGTATATTCACAACAACAGCACCTTTGTCAATAGCTGTTTGGATTACTTTGCAGAGATAATCTTTATCTGTTCTTGTTGCATCCATTGCTGAAAATTGAACCCTGTCTGTTAAACTCTTTGCTAATTTAACTGCATTTTTTGTCATTTCCAATATCTGTTCTCTTGTTTTTTTAAACATATATTTCAAATGAATGTCTGATGTTGAAATAAAAGTATGAATGCAGGGCTTGTTTGAATATTTTACTGCATTCCAAGAACACAAAATATCTTTTTCAATTGCTCTTGCAAGTCCGGAAATATAAGGTCCCTCAACATTTTGTGCAATTAATTTTACTGCCTCAAAATCATCATTTGAAGCAATTGGAAAACCAGCTTCAATTGTATCTACATTTAACTTTGCAAGTTGATGAGCAATTTTTAATTTCTCTTCTATTGACAGCGTTGCCCCGGGCGATTGTTCCCCGTCCCGCAAAGTTGTGTCAAATATTTCTATTTTTTTTTGCATATTATTCTCTGATGGATTGGAGATGCTGATATAACAATTTAACACTTTTATTTAACTTGTGCGAAGCACAAGTTTTTTTATTTCATCTCCAACATCACTCGTTGTATTTGTGCCGCCTAAGTCCTTTGTTCTTATTTTTTTTTCTGTTAATAATTTTTCTATTGCCTTTACTATTATATCTTTGGATTCTTTTTGTCCAATTTCTTCGAGCATTAATGCGCCTGCCCAGATAGTTGCAATTGGATTTGCGATATTCATATTCTTGTATTTTGGAGCAGAGCCATGAATTGGCTCAAACATTGAAATTCCGTTTGGATTGATATTTCCGCCCGGTGCAAGTCCTAAACCACCCTGAATCATTGCACCCAAATCAGTAATAATATCACCGAACATATTTGGAGCAACTACAACCTGATAATATTCCGGCTGTTTTACAAACCACATAGTTATTGCATCCACAAAATTAAATTCATATTCAATATCTGGATAATTTTTTGAGACATCTTTTACAATTTCTCTCC
Source organism: Candidatus Aenigmarchaeota archaeon ex4484_52 (assembly GCA_002254415.1). Taxonomy (GTDB): domain Archaea; phylum EX4484-52; class EX4484-52; order EX4484-52; family EX4484-52; genus EX4484-52. Next base: position 16,506 of record NJDR01000005.1, on the reverse strand, counting down.
AAAATAAATACATAGAACTCAAAACATTTGCTTTATCAACAAAAGTAATTCTTTTTTTCCCTTGTTTTTTTGCTAATTCAAAACCATATTTTATCACACGCTGGCATCCTGCTTTGCTTAACACCCCTATTTGATATGCGATTTTTTCTTTTTTTGCATCTATATCTAATTTAAATTTTACAGAATACAAATTCCTTATTACTTCTAATTCCTGTTTTGTATTTCCAATATCTGCCCTGTTTCCCAGTCCAACATAAAAATCCTCTGTATTTTCTCTTACAACAGTAAAATCAATATCTTTTGGTCCTTTATTTTTTAGAGGGCAATCAACACCTTCTAATAATTTTATTGGTCTTAAATTAATAAACTGGTCAAAATAAAATCTCATTTTCAGCAATATTCCTTTTTCAAGTATTCCCGGCTCAACTCTTGGGTCTCCCAAGGCACCCAAATATATTGCATCACAATTTGATTTTATTTCCTCTAATGTATGTATAGATATTAATTCACCTGTCTTTAAATAATACTCTGCACCATTTGGATATTTTATCCACTCGATCTCAAAATCATTTAATTGAGATACTGCATCAATTACTTTTATGCCTTCTCTTATTATTTCAGACCCAATTCCATCGCCTTCAATTACTGCTATTTTATATGTTTTCATATTAATTCACTATTAAATATTAACATAAATTTTTAAATAATACATTATTATTTGCATATGCAAAATTTATTTGGTAAAACAAAATATCCTTCTTATGAAGAAATTTTAAATGAATACCCTAAAGAAACAGAAAAATGCAGAGATAAAAAAGGTAATGTTTTTGGTTTTTGGATGCAGACATTAGCTGACATACAATTTTTGAATTTAGAGCTATCTGGCTTAACAAAGGATTATAAAATAGATTCATTGAATAATAAAGTATATTTCAATAACGGAAATGAATATGTTAGAAAAAGAATAGCACATTTGGATTTAGTTGATAGCAAACCAACATTATATTCTTATCTCATTGATTTATTTGGAGATACAAATGCTTATGCTTTTCATAATTTATATCCTTATAAAGGAAAATTTTATCCAAGAATTGTAAGAACAATAATAAACACATTTAAATTAAAAGAAGAAAATATAATTCTTGACCCATATAATGGCTGTGGAACTACAACACATGAATCATCTTTAAGGGGAATAAAAAGCATAGGTGTAGATATTAATCCTATTGGAAATATAATTTCTGAATTAAAAAATGAATTATGTTTAAAAAAAGAAGAATTGAGGTTAAAATGGACTTAAAAGAAGAATTTATAAAATTAATACAAGGACAAGATATTGACATTCATAAAATTAAAGGTAGTGGCAAAGTTATTTATAAAGTCAATGGGTCTTTTCTGTATATTACATTTTCTAAGAATTTGGGAACAGAACAAGAAGAAAAATATTTTCTTCAAGTAAATAAAAAGAAATTAAAAAAATTTTCAAAAGAAGAACTTTTTATTTTACTGATATGTGGAACAACAGATAATATTTTTGTTATCCCGTCTAAAGAGTTTTTAAAGATGGCAGAAAACTACAAAATAGCCAAAGATGGAAACTGGAAAATAAATATTTATGGTAAAAAGGAATATATCGAATTACAAGAAGAATATAAAATATTACTTGGAAAAAATAAGTATTCTATTCTGCTGTATAAAAACAAATTTGAAAATTTAAAAGCAAAAGAAGAAGTAGTTAAAAAAATTATATATGCTATTCAAGATTTACATAATTTTGAAACAAAAAAAACAAGTAAAGCAAAAATACCAGAGATTATATATAATGTAGAAATAGAAAAACAAAAAATATTTGACATTTCTCCAGAAAAAATTGTTAGTATGGCAAAATCTGGAGAAGGTTTGAAATTTGAAAAATTAATTTTGTTGTTTTTTAAATATCTTGGTTTCAAAATAGATGAATTTACAAGCGGAAAACCCGGCGAATTAGATATTATATGTGTCTCTCCTTTCAAAATAGGTATTGAATGTAGATCGACAGCAAAAAAAGTCGGTGTGAATATTATAGATGAACTTAAACGTCATATTAGAAGATATGAACAAAATAATAAATATGAAAAAAATTCATTTATAGGATTAATTATATGTGAAGATGTTACGAAACAGTTCATTGATGATTTGAAAAGAGAGAAATGTTTTTCTTTGCGCGTTTCAATGTTCATCAATCTACTTAAATTAACGGCAAAATATCCGCTATCATCAATAGAGTTGGAAGAATTCTTCAAAGATTATGGTTCTATTGATAAAAATATAAACAATTTCGTTAAGGATAAAGAAAAGAAGATAAAAATGAGAGAAGTAGTTATTAAAATACTCAAAGAAAAAAATCGGCCGTTAAATTATTCTGAAATTAAAATATTAACAGAAGAAAAAGGTTTCAAAGAATGTGAAATAGAAGAAGAATTAGACAATATATTAATAGAATTTTTATCACCACTTAACAATATTATAAGGAAAATAGAAAATAAATATGAATTAATAATAGTTCAAAAACAAAAAGATGAAAAAACAATCCAAGAATTAAAAAATTTATTAAGGTAATAAAATGGCATGGGAGATATGGAAAGCAATATCGCAGGGCGGCAAAAGATATTATTTCATTATTGATACAATTACATTTTCTGTTTATACAAAAAATATAAATAGCGGAATGTTATTTTTTATTACAAAACAAGAAGCAGAAAAAGAATTAAAAAAAATAACCGAAGACAATAATGTTGGTTTTTGGTTGGGTGGTTGATATGAGAGTTAATGTTTTATTTAAAGTGAATTCAATAATTGTAAAAAATCTAAATGTAGAAATTAATTTTTTCCCAAAAGAGAGAAGTCAAAAAGATTATCTACATGATATAATTTATCTTTTAAGTGTAATGAAAATTAAAAATTTATAATTAATATGCCACAAACAATTACTCAAAAAATACTTGCTGCTCACTGCGGGAAAAAAGAAGTTGTGCCTGGAGAGGTAATTGAAGCAAATATAGATGTTTTAATGATGCACGATATTACTTCATCCTCGGCTATAAAATTATTAAAAACTGAATTTAAAAACAAAATTGCTCAAAGTTTAAAAGTTGTTGTTGTGCCGGACCATTATGTTCCAAACAAGGATATTAAGTCCGCAATTCTTTATCAGGAATTATTTAATTTTGCAAAAGAGCATAATTTAAAATATTTTTATTCTATTGAAGGAGGCAATTATGGTGTCTGTCATGTAATGCTTCCGGAGGAAGGGCATATTTTGCCGGGAAATGTAATTGTTGGGGGAGACAGCCATACCTGCACTTATGGGGCTTTGGGAGCATTTTCAACAGGTATTGGCACAACAGAAGTTGGAAATGTTTTGGCAACAGGAAAATTATGGTTTAGAGTTCCAAAAACTATAAAAATTAATGTCAGCGGAAAAATGCCGAAGAATGTAATGGCAAAAGATATTTTCCTAAAAGTTGTAGGAGATATTGGTGTAGATGGTGCCTTGTATCAGGCAATGGAGTGGTGCGGAGATACTATTGAAAATATGAGCATTGATGAGAGATTTACTTTAACTAATATGGCAATTGAAGCCGGTGCAAAGTCGGGGATTATCGCTCCTGATAAAAAAACATTAGATTATATATCAAAAAGAAATCCAAATGCAAAATTTAATATTTTTAAAAGCGACAAAGATGCAAATTATGAAAAAATAATAAATATTAATGCAGGAAAATTAGTGCCATTAGTTGCTAAACCAGATTTGCCTTCAAATGTAGTTGCTGCAAAAGATTTAAAAAATATAAAAATTAATCAGGCATATATCGGTGGATGCACAGGTGGAAAATGGAATGACTTTGTTGCAACAGCACAAGTGCTGAAAGGAAAGAAAATAGCACCAAATGTTAGATTATTAATTGTTCCTTCCACTGCAAAAATTCAAAGAAAAATAGTTAATGAGGGTTTGTATAATATTTTTATGGATGCAGGAGGTATAATGAGTGCTCCTACCTGTGGTGCTTGTCTTGGTGGATATATGGGTGTTTTAGGTCCAAAAGAAGTTGCAATTAGTTCAACAAACAGGAATTTTAAAGGACGAATGGGCGACTTAACAGCAGAGGTTTATCTTGCAAGTCCAAAAACAGTTGCCGCAAGTGCAATAAAAGGATATATTGAAGGAAGTTTAAATGTCAGATAAAATAATACAGGGAAAGGTCTATGTTGTCGGCGATGATATAAATACAGATGCTATAATTCCTGCAAAATATATGAACACTATGAATCCTCAATTCTTAGGAAAGCATGTTTTTGAAGGGTTGGACAAAAATAAATATCTTATTGATTTTTTAAATAAAGACAAAACATGCAATTATAAAATTATTGTTGCCGGTAAAAATTTTGGATGCGGAAGCAGTAGAGAACACGCACCCATTGCCTTGCATTCTGCTGGCATCAGAGCAGTTGTTGCATATTCCTTTGCAAGAATTTATTTTAGAAATTCTATAAATGGAGGAATAATTCTGCCTTTAGAAACAGAGTTCGATTTAAGCGGAAAAATCCAAACAGGAGAAGAATTAAAAATATTGCTTTCTGAATTTAAAATAATAAACCTTACAACAAATGAAACTTATTTTATTAAACCATTTGGACCTGTTGAAGATATAATTGAGGCAGGTGGTTTGACCAATTATAATAAAAAATTAAGTTTAAATATTAATAAAAATGAAATATAAAACAATATTAATCGCAACAATAATAATACTATTTTTTGTAAAAATATCATTTGCGACAACTCTAAATATAGATGCTTCTGACTTGAAAATTGTTGCACAGGAAGTCAGCCCAGAGCCTGTTGAACCCGGGCAGGATGTTACATTAAAGATTCGGCTAGCATAACACATATATACACCAAAAAACAACAAAAGTTTTTTACTGGGCATCTCACAACACTTTATATTGCAAGATAATACTATTTGTAATAATTTTATAGGGTAAGAAAGATAGAGTTCTGCTAATATCTCCAACCATATGCTTGCAATATTTTTGTGGTTGGAGATAACATAAAATTATTTTTTTGCAAATATTTTATCAATTATTTCAGATGAACTTGTAGTCAAAGCATAAGCACCGCCGGCTATTTTTGTGCTACATTTTTTACACTGCCATATTCCAGCACTAATTCTTCTTATATTTTTTCTTTTGCAATAGGGGCAAATGTATTTTTTATGAGATGATTCTTCTATTTTAATTATTTTTTTTCTAATACTCAGCCCGTATTTTGCTCCAAATTTTCCTGCAAGTTTTGTTTTTTTATTCATTTTTTAAATCTCCTTTAATTTTATTTTATCTCATCTATCATTTTTATTGCATTAAACGGGCACTCTGTTGCACAAATTCCACAGCCCTTGCAATAGTCAAAATTTGTTTCAATTCGCTTTAATTTATTGTTTTCCTTTTTTGTAGGAATTGCCATATCTGGGCAAAAATTTACGCAAATCATACAGTGCTTGCATTTTTCTTTATCCCAGACAGGTCTTTTTGATCTCCATAACCCTGTTTTATTTTCAAGAGTTGTTCCCGGGTTTGTTATTCCTCCAAGCTTTTTTTTTGGCATATTTAAATTACATATATAAACTAAAATGATACTTTTAGTTTAACTTTTGCGAAGCAAAAGTTTTTTATAAATCATCATCTTCATCAGGAGATCCAAATATTTTGTATATTAATGATTTTTTCTTTTTCTTTTGCTCCAACTCTTTTTTCTTTTGCTCCTCCCAAATTGGCTTCATTTTTGCTTCTAAATTTTTGATTTCATCTTTAGAATTTCCAATTCCGCAAGTGTTTCCAACACCAATTACGAGTATTTTTTTTGCATCTGACTCACTAATTGCATTTTTTAATTTTTCTATTGCTAAATTTGTTGCTTTAAAGATCTTTTTTTTCATTGGAATAGATGCTTCTTCTGGTGCCATTTTAATCACAATACCATCTGTTGGAATATCATTTTTTGCTGAAACTTCTTCTATTTTTGATCTTTCAACTCCAATTCCACCCATCATTACACCTACTCCTTCTGCAACAGAGCCGGTTTTTTCTCCTTCAAGTTTTCCTGCGGCATCTATTGTAATAATATAGTCAATGTTTTCTTTTTTGTGGAGTTTTTCTATTGCTCTGCCTATTTTTCCCAAAGCAGAGCCGGGACCATCTGCTTTCATTACAAATACACTTTTTTTATTTATTGTCTCTTTGCTGACAACAATATCTGAATCTAATACCTCTCCTTTTTTTGTCATTAAATTTGCAGCAATATAAGGACCTATTGCATCTCCGATTGGAATATTATTCAAGAATGCTTTTGTTGCAAGCAAATTTGATTTTGCCATTTTTATTAAAAGAGGCATATACATCTGCAAAAGCAACATTATTTGGATATTTCCTGTTTTTTTTAGTGTTTCAATAAAATGATGCAGTATTTTATATATTTGATGAACCCCCATCGCACCCATGCTTGCAAATTTCAAGTCCTTTTTATCTTCTTTATTAAAATTTGAATTTGGAGCAATTTTATCTACAAAATAATTAAATCTGTTTTCAGAGCGGTCCATTATATGCTCTATTTTTTTTACAATCCCATAAGGGTCTAAATCAACAGGTGTGGAAATAAAAAATTCCATAAAATTATGAATATTTTGCTTTGTGTCTTTTGAGACCGGCTTTTTTGTTTTTTTCTTTAATTTTTGAAAAATTTTGTCAATCGCTTTGTTGTTATAGTTCTTTATTTTTTTTAATTGAAATTCAGATCTCCAAATTGTCTGCAAAATCATTATTTTTTGGCCAAAAATTATGAAAATTATGAAAATTATATAAAACAAAATCCCGATAATTCCTTCTCCATCAGCAGGATTAAATAAACTAAATAATTCCATAATTACTATTTTTCAAAAGTTTTATATATCTTGTTGTTTTATTCCTCAATATTTTCAAATCCCTGTCTTTTTAAGAAATTAATTACTTTTGGCTTTTGATTCCCTTGTAATTCTATTTTATTGTTCTTTATTGTTCCACCACAAGCAAGATATGCCTTTAATCTCTTACATAAGTCCTTTAAATTAATGTCCTTTGAATTTATACCATCAACAATAGTTGAAAATTTACCAAATCTTTTTTTTTCCAAAAGTATCTTGATATTTTGATGTTCTTTAAAAAGAGTATTACAAATGCACAATTCCTTTGGCAAGCCACATTTACTACAAATTTCACTCATTTATTTTTTTTTCATTTAAATAGGTATTTATTCTTGCAATTGTTTTTCTTGTCTGTGATATTTTCCCTGGATTTTCTGGTGGGCTTCCTATTTGTATTTTTCCACGCTCTTTTAATAATTCGAATTTAAGGTCATAAATTATTTTTTTTAATTCTTCTGTTGATTTTTGTCTCAATTCCTGTTTTTTTAATATTGCCATTTTTATTATCAAATTTATATATTACAAATATTAAAGATAATTATTTAAATCTTTTAAATCATTTTGAAATTTCAATAATATCTTGTGTTCCATTCATATTGTAAGTAATTGTCATTTTTTCTTCTCTGCTCAAAATAAATCCCTTAAATCGATATTCATTTGGATAATTTAGAATTTTTGTTTTTCCATTACTATTTTTAATTACAACATTATTTTTTATCCCTTTAATTGAATAAGAGACCTCTTTTATATCTGGCAATTCAATAATTAATTTGGCATTTGTTGGTGCATAATTTATGTTTTCATTTTTTGCAATAATCATACAAAAACAAGAATCCAAATAATTTGCAATTATGTCAAAATTTTTATCAGATAAATCTTCATATAAATTATTAGCTAATTTTTTATATGAAAAAGTCATTAAACCCAATATTACTAATCCAATTTGAAGTATTATCAATAATTCAATAATTGCTGCCTGTGCTTTTTTCCTGTTTTTTTTTAGAAACATAATTCTTAAATGGGATTACGAGGACTTGAACCCCGACTAATAGGTCTGGAGCCTATTGTGCTACCATTACACCACAACCCCTTGTTTCATCTACCCAAACATAGCTTCTGGGATTTTTTCAATAATGTCTGTTGCAATTAAACCAAATGACTTATCGCTAAATGCAAGATCTCCGATTTTTCCGCAAATATACGCACCTGTTTTTGCACTATTAAAATCATCATTGGAAATGCAAAATAATGCACTGATTATTCCTGCAAGTACATCTCCTGTTCCTCCGACACTCATTGCACAATTGCCTGTTTTATTGATTTTTATTTCTTTGCTTTTGCAAATTAAGTCCTCTTTTCCTTTTAATACAACCACTCCTTTAAATTCTTTGCAAAAATCAATTAATTTTTTCTTATAGTTTTTTTTATCAATATCTTTAATATATTTATCTATTAAATATTCAAATTCTTTTTTATGCGGTGTTGCAATAATATTTTTCGTTGATTTCAAATGCGCTTTTTTTAATGCTTTTATTGCTTCTGCATCAATTACAAGTTTTTTATTTTTATATTTTTCTTTTATTGTCTCAATTAATTTAACTGCAAAATCTATGTTTTCTTTTCCTAAACCATTTCCAATTAAAACAACATCAAATGATGAAGCCCAGTTAAGTATTTGATTTATTGCTTCTTTATTGTATTTTTTGAATTTCCATACTATCAAATTAGGGCTGTATGAATTTATTGCAAATCCAGTTTGTGTTTCTGTTGCAATAACAGCTAAATCAATGCCGCATCTAATGGCTGCTAATGCTGATAATACAGGAGCACCAACATAATTCGGGCTTCCGCCAACAATCAATAATTTTCCGTTTTCACCTTTATGACTTGTTTTTTTCCTATTTTTAATCAAGGATATTATTTTATTTTTCATCAAGAATTAAATTTCAATAATCCCACCATTGCTCATAATATGAACTGTTTTTCCCAAAATATAACCCTCTTCACTTGCAAGAGATGCAAAACTCGCAAGTTTTTCCATATTGCCATGGCTTGGAATTATATGCTTTGGCTTTAGCAATCTTATCATATCTCTGTGGTCTTCTCGCTTTGCATGACCTGACACATGGACATTATTTATTACTCTTACGCCTTGAGATTTCAATGATTTTTCCAAGTTATGCTTATTTGCCTGATTTATCGGGCTTGGAATAGTAAAAGAAGAAAAAATTACCTGGTCGCCTTTGTTGAATTTATATTCTAATTCTTGTTTTGCAATAGCACTTAGAATTGAATTTGGCTCGCCCTGATTGCCTGTTGCAATAATCAAGTAATTGCTTGGTTTGTCAGAAACTTTTTGCAAAATTGAATTGCTTTCTTTCCCGCTTTTGGACAAATAAATATTGTTCAAATTAATAAGATTTAAGTTTTTGGCTGCCTTTAAGTATGTTGCAAGAGACCTGCCTATGCAGACAATTTTGCGTTTGCCTTGATTTGCCTCAATTATATTTCTAATTCTTGCAATATGAGATGCAAATGTTGTAATAAATACAGCTGTATCTTCTTGATATGCACGATTTAAAGCATCTTGAAGCATAATTTGAGCAATATATTCTGATGCAGTTCTTTCGCATTCTTCAATTCTTACGCATTCTTCAATGTGAGCAACAATGCTTTTTTTTGCAAGTTTCATCATTTTTTTATAGTCCGGCTTTTTGCCCATTGTTGGCGTGTTGTCTAATTTGTAGTCATTTAAATAAGTAACAATTCCTTTTTTTGTATGCAGAGCAATAAGTGTTGCCTGTGGAATGCTATGAGTGATATGCACTAATTCAAGTTTTAAATTTTGCGTTAATTTCAAAATATTACCTGTATTTAATTTAGTCAAATATCCAAGCAATATTTTTTTTTTTCTGTCTGCTATCAAATGCTTGATTATTTCAATTGTATATGGTGTTGCAATTATAGGGCATTTATATCTCTCTGCCAATACTGGGATTGCTCCAATATGATCTAAATGAGCATGAGATGCCACAATTGCCACAACCTTTTTTTTATGAAGAATTGAATCATCTGGAACTACACCTTCTTTGATTAAAATGTCATCAGGAATTATATTTGAATTTTCCTGCAATGGAATAAGCTTTTCCATAAAATAGCCCATATCAAAAATTACAACCTCGTTTGCAATCTCAACTGCGGTCATATTTTTTCCAACTTCACTATATCCACCAATGGAATAAATTTTCATATACTTATTATTTATGAATATCTTTATATTCTTTCATTATTAGGTCTCCACAAATGCGTTATTTTATCCTTTTTTTTATATTCATCTATTATTTTTTTTATGCTTTTTGGAAGAACAAAATCTATATCACTTGCTTTTTTTATTAATTTATCTAATTCATTTGCCATTGAATTGGACAAATCATTATACAAATTCGGGTCTGAAAAAATAAGCCCTTCTTGTATTCTTTTATAGGCAGTTGTTCCTTTTGGTGCCAAAACAATATAGCCCCTCTTTTCTTTTAAAAGCTCTGAATATGTATTCATTCCAAGATATATTTTTCTCACATCTGCAAAATAAACTCCTCCTTTTTTTACCCCTGGATCTAATATTAATAATTCATCTCCCTTGACTGCAAAGCAAACAGAATAATGGGCTTTTTTTGCTTCTGGAAACAAAAAACTTTTCTTGTAATCAACTATTATCAATGCCTTGTTATTCAGCCATGTCTTTAACTCTAATTTTAAATTAGTAATCCTGTTAATATTGATCCAAACACCTTTTACTTTATTTTTTGTTAATTGCTCAACAACATCAATCAAATCCTGTGGTTTTGTTCCTCCCGCACCTATTTTTTCATCATTTAAATTTTTTTGAGGCGGTACTACTGTTCTTGCAAGTTTTCCTATTTTCTCTTGACTTATATCATAGCCAAATATTTTCAAAATCATAGATACAGACGCAGGTCCACAATAGCTTGGCTCCTGGGCAATAAAATGTTGCTTTATTTTATTTAAAGTATCTAAGTCATATGTTATTTTCTTAAAAAAAATCTGTTTTTCAAATAATTTTTTATAAGGAATAAATACATTAGAATGATTTTTTGTTGATGCAATTACACCTATTTTTTTCATTGACTCTATTGTAATTTTTTGCTTTTGTCCCGGCATTTTAATTTGCTCGCCGATTGTGAATAATTTTTCCTGCTTAAAAAAAAACCCCAAAAAATAATTTTCAACAAATGGTTTTAAGCCATAAAATAAAAAAACCAGACCCAAAATAAGAAAAGGATAGGCAATATTTTTTAAAAATAAAACAGCAGAATCTATATTTACACCCAGTGCCTGAAGTCCAATTAAAGAAAAAATAAAATACAATGTATATTTTAGAATTATCAATATATTTAACAATACCTGCTCTTTTTCATATTCTTTTACAAATGCAATTAAACCACTTGTTGTCAAAAATTTATTTATAAAGAAAAATATCAAATGAATCAAAATAATAATAAGAATTCCGATTAAAACAATAGATAAAATAAAAGGAAGATATTCATATATTTTTATTAATAAATTTTCTTCAATATTGATTTTTAAAAAACTCAGGGCAATAATAATTGCAATACAATTTACAACATAAACATATATTGTTGCAATTTCTACTTTTTCAATGCTTATTTTGTATTTTTTTCTCCAAAGAAATATAATTAATTTCTCTCCAATTTTTGATAATATAAATCCAAAAGAAAGAATCAGCAAGCAAATTATAATTTTAATGTAAATAGTTTCTTTTATCATATTAATCAATGAATAATTTTTTTAAAAACTTTATAGTTTTTGTTAATGGAAAAGGAAAAAATGAATTTGACAAAGGTGCAGAAATAAGGGCATACATCATATTAGAAGTGGAATACATAAACCAACAACAACTGGAAAAGTTGAGAAAATACACGATACGATGAATCGCGAATTACCCTACTGCTTTGATGACTATGAATATTTTAGATACAGATACAACAATGAAAGACCACATAAAATTCTTTTTGGCAAAACACCATCAGAAATTTATTTAATTTTGCGAAACTCTTTTAAATATTAATATCTTTTACATAGGAGACAAATCTATTGGACCCACACAATTTGAATTATTGACCAAACATTTTAAAAAATCAAAATCAAAAAATGAATATCGTTTTTCCAAGACAAAAAACAAAATAAACCTGGGACTTATAATTGATAAAATAAATCTCAAGTTTAACATTTCCAAAAATTCAAATTTTGAGTTTTTGCTATTATTTTATACTTTAAATCTTAATTTTAGAAAAATTACATCTCTTTTCCGTAATTTTTTTTGTAACTGCCTTTTTTTCAAATTTCGCTTCCTTTTGCATCTCTAATTCCTTTTTTTAAATCAATCAAGTATCAAAGTTGTCTAAATCAAAAGACATCTATTTCAAAACAGCAAAAACAAGATATTGTAAATAAAATAAAAGAGCATATTGGAAAAATAGAAAAAATTAGGAATTATTTAAACAACAATTGACACATTGTCTGTTTTTTTTAATGCAATAATATTGTCAGCAAAATTTCTCATTTTCTGCTCATGAGATACAATTATTATTTGGCTCAAGCTTAAATTTCTCATTACTTCATTTAATTTGTCTAATTGCTCAACAGAAAACCCATCAGTTGGCTCATCCAGAATAATAATATCTTTTGTCTGTATGTGCTTTGTAATTGAATTTATGACTTGATTTAATGCGAGGCGATAACAAAGTGCGACTGCTGTTTGTTCTCCTCCAGAGAGATTTGAAAAGTCAATGCTGAATCCATTTTGCTCAATTACCGGGCAAAAATCTTCATCAATATAAGCACTAAAAAAATTATCTTCAACAAGCAAAAAAAACCATTTGCAAAAAAGATCTTCAAATTCACTATGAATTTTTGCAAGCACATTATTTTCAATATTTTTCATTAATGGAATAAATAAATTTTCAATCCAGTTTTCTATTTGCTTTATTTTTTTAAAATTTTTTTTTGCATTTGTCATTTTATTTATTTGCTCAATTATTGTTTTTTTCTGGGTTTCAATTGCCTGCATTTGTGCAATTAATTGAGCATGTTTGATTTTTTTGTCTTCTGTTTTTTCTTCAATCAATGATTTTTCTTCTTTTATTTTGTTTATTTCTTCTTCAACATTTTCTGAATTTTTTATTTTCATGTTTAATTCAGATATTTGCTTTGTTAATATTGTTATTGCTTTGGCTGTTTTTGTTTTGTTGTTTTCATTTTCTTTTTGCATTTGGATTGTCTGGCTTAAATATTTTTCCAAATCATTTTTTCTAATAAAGTCCTTTTTTAATTTTTCAAAATCAATGATTTTTTGCTCCAATTCCTGAATTTGTTTTTTTAATATATCGCAGTCAAAATTTTGATTTAATTCATCTAATTGCTTTTGTAGGTTTTCTTTTTCTCTCTTTGCGATTGTTATTTTATTTTGCTCAATTTTTATTGTTTGCAATTCACATTCAATACGCGAAATTTCCTTTTTTGCAAAAATCAATTTTTCTTTTTTTGTGCTTAAGTCCACAGATATTTCTTTTGTTTTTTTTATTTTTTCTTCTAAAATTTTTGCCTGAAATTCTTGTTTTTGCTTTTCTTCATTTATTTCATTTATTAATTTCAAACTATTGCCTGTAATTGCATCTCTGTATTTTTTGCTGATTTCCTGCCTGCATAAAGGGCAAATTGACAGGTCTGAAATTTGCAGCATTTCTTTTTTAAAAATACTTATTTTTGTATTGCAGGAAGAAATGCAATTTTGCGTTTGTTTTAATTGTATTTCTTGATTAGTTAAAATTCCGTCAATCAATGAATTTTGCAAAATAAATTTTTCTAAAATATGCTTTTTATTTTGATAATCATCAAGTAATTTTATTGCCTGTTTTTGTTTTGAATCAATTGAGTTCTGGTTTAATATTTGTTGATTTAAAGAAGCAATTTTTATCTTAAATCTGTTTTTTGAATTATTAAAATCATCTATTTTTTTTTGGATTATTTTTTTTCTGTCCTGCAATTCATTACAATAATTTTCATCAAAAATATAATTTTTTAAAAAAGCAAAGTCCTTGTTTATTTGCAATTTCATTTTTTCTATTGACTGACTTGTTTGCCTATGTTTTTTTATCAAATCATTTAAATAAATGATTTTTTCTTGTTTTTTGTTTTCCAAAATTTCTTTTTGCTTTTTTAGCTCTAAAAATTTATTTTGTTTTTCTATTTTGATTTTTTCTTCATTATTAAAATAATCAATTTTTTTTTTCAAAACACTTAATTGCTTTTCTGTTTCGCTTTTCTGAATTTTTATTTCTTTAAGGTTTTTTTCATAGTCATTTGCTGTTTTTTCTTTTTCTTTTAAATCAGCAAAAATTCCGCGCAAAAATTCTGCATCTTCGCGCAATGCTTTTTTGAATTTAATGGAATTTTCCCTTATTAATTTATATTTATCTGTTGAAAACAATTTGCCAAAAATATTGTTTTTTTCTTCATTACTTGTCTTCAAAATCAATTTTGTTTCTTCCTGTGGTGTATAAACCGTATATCTAAACAACAAGCAAGGATTTTTTGTCATTAAGTCCTTTGGGTAATTAAGCAAATTGATTATTTTTGATCTTGCCTCTGTTGGACTGCACAAATAAGAAATATTGTCAATAATTAATTGTATTTTTGTCTGCAAGATTTTTCCATCATTGAATTTTTTCAAGCATCTCTTTATTGAAATTTCTTTGTTGTCTAATTTGAATTCCAAATAAACCGCTGCATTTTTTTTTCCTTTTCTCATTAATCCATTTGCTTTCAAAAACGGGTTTGTGCCAAAAATAGCAAATTCAATTGCTTTTAGAATTGTTGTTTTTCCGCTTCCAATATCGCCTTCAAGCAATACGATGCCTTTTGGAAATTTTATTGTTTGGTCTTCAAAACTGCGGATATTTTTTAAAATAAGTTTTTTCAATAGCATAAAAAATCCGTGCTTCGCACAGATAAACCCAATTGTTAAATTGTTATAAATGAATGTATGTTTTTATAGTTTATATACAATAAATTTAAAAGCAATTTAGTTTTTCAAAAATATATATTAGGTAGTTGTTTTTAAAAATCAAAATATTTTTTAACAAATAATTCAGCATTTAGCACACTTGCACCAACTGCTCCTCTTATTGCATTATGACCAACACAAACATATTTTATGCCGCCCAAACAATTATCCTGCCTTATTCTTCCAATGCTAATTGCCATTCCATTTTCCTTCATTCTATCATATCTCGGCTGCGGCCTAAAACCATCATCAATTACAATAATTGGGTTTTTTGGTGCAGACGGCAAATTTAACTCTTGCGGCATGGATTTGTAATTTTTGAATATATTTTTTACTTCATCTATATTTTTTGGCTGTTTTTTTAATTGACAAAATACGCATTCTGTATGCCCGTCCAAGACATTAATCCTGTTTGCTGATGCAGAGACAAGAATTTTATGATTTATAATTTTATCTTTGTCAAAAACACCAAGGATTTTTTTTGATTCTTCCTCTATTTTTTCTTCTTCTCCATCAATATAAGGAATTACATTGTCTAATATATCAAATGCGGCAACACCACCTCTTCCTGCCCCGCTTAATGCCTGCATAGTGCTTACAATAATTTTTTCAACACCATATGCATCGTCAAGAGGTTTTAAAGACAATGCAAGCTGAATTACAGAACAATTTGGATTTGTAATAATAGCGCCTTTCCTGTTTTTATTTTTCTTTTGTGTTTGTATCAATTGCAAATGCTCTGGATTAACTTCTCCAATAACCAATGGCACATCTTTGTCCATCCTGTGGGCTGATGCATTTGAGCAAACAATAATTCCGTCTTCAGCACACTTGTTTTCAATGTCTCCTGCCAAATTCCCGGGAAGTGCAGAAAATACAATTTTTACATCTTTTTTAATAATTTCATCAATTTCTGTATTAATGATTATTTGGTCTTTTACATCAAGAGGCATTGGTGTTTCAAGGGCCCAATTGCATACATCTTTATATTTATATCCAGCAGAATGTTTTGATGCAGCAAGCATTTTTATTTCAAAATAAGGATGATTTTGCAAAAAGGAAATAAATCGCTGTCCGACCATTCCTGTTGCACCAAGAATTCCTATTTTTATTTTGTCAGTTTTCATAACTTAAATTAAAATAAATTATTTTTTAATATTATCGGTTTGATTCAATTAATTTTCTCTTATACTCTGATAGATTATTGATTTGCCCAGTTTTTTGCAATTAATTCTGCTTGTTTCAGAACTATTTCAGTAGCTCTCTTTTCTTTATCAGGCAGATAGCCATATTTTCTTAGAATTTTTTTAACTTTAAGACGAATTTCTGCCTGAATACTTTCTCTTGCGTCCAATCTATTGTTACACTATTTCTAATTATTTGGGTTAATCCAATGCAATTTTCTTAAAG
>NJDR01000026.1 GCA_002254415.1 Candidatus Aenigmarchaeota archaeon ex4484_52 | reverse complement strand
GCCAGAACATTTTTTATATCATCGGGCGAAATTATTTGTTTTTGTTTGGCGACATCAATAAGAGTTGAAAAATTTGTCAGGCAGGTAAGATTACATTTAATTCTTTCAAAATTTTTCCTTGCTTTTTGAAGGTCGTATGTAAATATTGCAAGGCAATTACTTACTTGCGCACCTGCTTCCCTTAAAACTTCTACTGCAATTTTCCATCCCGATTTTATAGATAATTATATTGACGAAATTCTCTATTATTTTTTCCCACTCATTCGGATGACCCATAAGTAGCCTATTGTCGCAGTATATTGGGCTTTTTATCCCGGAAGTAAAAACAAATGGTTTTTTTGGCGATATAGAAATTGCTTTTATTTTAAGCAAAGTTTCTGCAACCTCTCTCATGTCTTCAGAAGAAATTTTCTGAATCAGCACTTTTTTTTTTTCATTCCATTCTTTTGGATTTTTCATCTGTTCTTTTACAATATTATATTCATAACGATTTATTTTTTTCATATTCAGGGCAGTTTTCAAAAGAATGTCGAGATTTGTCAGGGAACGTAGCTTTATATATTCATTTTTGAGAATCAAATCAACAATGTTTAACCTCATATCAAAAACGCTAAGACACCCTATTATTTTTAAATTTTTTTCCTTCAATACATTGATTGCCTCTGGAATTGCACCCTCTGTTGCAATTATATCGTTTATCAGCAATACTCTCTTGTTTTCTTCTAAAACACCTTCAATCTGATTTTTCATGCCGTGTTTTTTTGAAGCACTCCTGATATATACCATAGGAATCTTTAGTTTTGATGCAATATATGTTGCAAAAGTAATTCCTGATGAGGCATTACCTGCAATAACATCTATATTTTCTTTTTTGATTTCATCCAGAATATAATTTTCCATCAACTCACATACAAACACTCTCTCATCAGGGTGCGAATTCAGGAGCCTACAGTCAATATATATTGGGCTCAACATCCCTGAAGCATATACAAACGGCTTCAGAGGGTTTATTTCTATTGCGCCTATATTAAGAAGAATTTCTGCAACTTTTTTTTTAAATCCAAACATATTAACAATAATGAGTTATGAGTTATTTTTAAAAAATTATTAACCCTAAATAGTATGTAAAAGGTAAAGAATTGTGGTTGTTTGATACTTATATGGCCAAAAAATTCCTGTTTTAATTAATAAAAATAAGAATTGTTAAGGCAAGTATGAAACCAGAATAGAAGAAAAAAGAGAAACTTAATTTTGGACAAATATAGATAAAAAACTATACAAATTTTTATAAATTTAATTATTATTTTATTACTAAAAGGTGATAAAATGAACAAACAAATAAGAAATATTGTATTATGTATGTCCTTAGTCCTTGTCGTATCTCTTGCATGGGCTACTATGGATATATTAGAAGATTTATATGTGGATGGAGATATAACTGCAAGTGGAAACATAAAAATTGGTTCAAGTTCCACAAAGTGCGTTACATCTAATGCAGGCACAATTCGTTTTGATGGAACAAATTTTTTGGGATGCAATGGCTTGGAATGGATAATTTTAACTGGTAAAGCAGCTCCTCCTGAACCTCCTGAATCCGAACAAATAATTGAAGGAAAAAGAGGAGATATTGGAAAATGGGAAAAAATTGACGAATATGAAAATACAGATGAAAAAGGAAGATATTGCAGTCCAAAAGGAGATTGTTATTCTCTTGAAAAAGGATACTGGAGAGTGTATAAGGGTACTTCTTTTAATACTCTCGTATATCAAAATGACAATCCATATATTCTGAATGGAGAATATATCTATGAGCCAAAAGTAGGTGGAAAAAGAATAAAATACCGCCTTGAAAAATTATATTGCAAAAATTGCCATGACGGAAAAAATCCTGTATTTACTGCTGTTGGTTTTGGTAGTTTTTCAAACATATGCACCGGAATATCTAAAAATAAATGCAGTTGTTACAAAACAAGCAAGTATAGGACGCGAATAGACGCTGTGTTGTGTGGAGATTCCAAAACAAAATATTACACAGATCTTAGAATAACAGAATAATAAAATAAAACAGAAGTGGAATTTGCCAAAATAAAAAATGATAAAATTTCAGGAATTTTTGTTATTTTAATAATTGCAGGAATATTACTATTAATAATCTGGCAAAACCACTTCAAAACAAACCAACATGAAACTATAGATGCGAAAGAAGAATGCCCTGTAAAAATAGAATACAGAACTGTACGGGGCGATTCTTTAAGTCCATTAATTAAAGACAGGCAAAAAGTAAAAATTTTTTTTTCATATTATGATTGCCGTAAAATCAAAAAAGAAGATATAATTATTTATGATTATTCTGGTAACAAAAATGCTCTTATAAAAATCATCAAAGGCCTGCCAAAAGATAATTTCTCTTTAAAAAAAATAAATAATGAATGGAATATTTTAATAAACAATAATATACTAAAAAATTCTCTAAATCAATCCTATATTTTAGATAATAGAAAACATAAAATGCTTTTTTTATATGAAAGAGATTATAATGGTATTATTCCAAACAACACATATTTAATTTTAGGAAATTTAGCAAATGGAAGTATTGACAGTAGTAAATTTGGGTTTGTTGATAAAAAACAGATTTTGGGAAAAGTAGAAATATTGAAATAATTGCTGATTAATACATATAGTATTTATAGCCCCAAGAGGATTCGAACCTCTGTCTCAAGGTCCAGAGCCTTGTATGCTTACCACTACACCACAGAGCTATATTAATTAATAATTTATTCTCTAAGCCCTGAGAGGGATTTGAACCCCCGGCCGCGTGATTTCTCGGGTTTCACGCAATATACGAGTTTCACGCTTTTATAAATCTTACAAGTCACGCGCTCTACCAGCTGAGCTATCAGGGCATTTAAAATTATTGAATTATTCTATTGTCATTTCAAAGTCATCTGGTTTATATTTAAAATCACTATCCTGGTTTATTATTTTTTTTGACTTTAAAAATTCTTTTGACAAAATATAAAAAAATAATGCAATTGATTTTCTCCCCTTATTATTCATAGGAACAACTAAATCAACTAATCGCGGAAAATTATAAGTATCGCAAAGGCAAATCACAGGAATATTTATTTTGTATGCTTCTTCTAATACCTGCTTATCTCCATAAGGGTCACATGCAATAACTATTTTTGGCTCAAAATAATCAACATATCTTGGATTCGAAAGCATTCCGGGCATGAATCTTCCATAAATTGCCTTTGCACCTGTTGTTTTGCCAAACATTGAAACTGCTTTATATCCATTTTTTTTCATGCTTACAGACAATATTTCATTTGGATTATATCTTGATAAAATTTTTATACAAAGATCAATACGGGATTCTATTTTTTTCAAGTTAAAAAAACATAAACCATCTTTTCTTATGTTGTAAATAAAAGGCATCATTATTTTTAATTTCCTGTTCATTCCAATACATATTCCTGATGATAAATAAGTATTTTTTGATGCAAACATTAAATCATTTTCTTCTATTTCTTGTAAATCATTAGTTGTCTTTATATTATCAATATCTTGATTTGTTTTTTCCATAATAATTGTTTTAAAATATCTTTTTAAATTTTTTTATAGCAAAAAACAAAAATGCACCAAAAAATAAAAATATTGGTTATGAGCTATTTTTTGCTGACGATATTGCAATTTAAAAAAAATTATTTTGTTCAACCGCATATACATATAATTTGCAATATTATATAACGGGTTCAAGCAGATAACATAGAATTTGATGAGATTTATTCCATCCCAAAAACACTCTCTTTAACTTTGCTCTCATTTTTCTTTATCTTCAAAATAACATCCTCAAACAACGGACAATAAATAGGAATTGCAAAAGGAACAAAACAAGATGAAATAATTGCTTCTCCTTTATTTAAGGATGCAATATTTTTTGAATCATCAGACAAATCCTGTGAAGTTGTGCTTATTATTGCTTCTCTTTCCTGCTGCATTTCTGTTCCCAAAATTACTTTTGTATTGATATTTGCAAGAATTTCTCTTGGAATTAAGCTCGGCAGTTGTGTAATTGCAATTAGACCTATTTTAAATTTTCTTCCCTCTCTTGCAATAGTGCCAAAAATATTTTGCCCTCTTTGAAGAACATCCCTTCCAATAACCCTTGGTGCCTCTTCAATTACAACAGAAATTATTGGTTTATTTGAAATTTGCCCATTTCTTGAATAATTTTTATATCGCCAAAATATTTTCTCCATTATCATTGAGCCCACAAGCATTTCAATACTGCCTGAAAAATGAGAGCAGTCAATAATTACAGATTTTCCGTTTTCCAATTCATCCGCAATATCCTGAATAATACGCTGTCCTTTTTCCAAAGAGAAAATATCATTAAATTCAAGTTTTCCATGTTTTTTTGTGCAGGATAAAATTTGGCTTAATTTTCTTCTTAAAACTAAATTTGTTTCTTTTTGAACTTCTTTTAAGTCATCTGTTGTTTCATCATCAAAAATTTTGCTTATCCAATCCTTAAAAAATAAATTATAATAAAATCGCATCGCTTCTTTTTGCACATCTGAGAAATTGCCAATTGCATTAAAATGAGATGGCTTTAAATCAGCAATATTTATAAAAAATGTTTTTGCCCCTTGTGGGCAATTATGATTTGTATAATATGAAACAAAGTATTTAGCATTTTTGTGATTTTTTAGTCCTTTTTTTGTACCTCTTCCATAATATTCATCGTGAGCATCCAGAACAAGGATTCCGTTTGAGTCAAGTTCAATATTGTTCCACAATATATTTTTTATAAAATTGGATTTTCCTTTCCCAGTAGTTGCACAAAACAAAATATGATGGCTTAAAACATCATCTGCATCCAAAAATACATCTCTGTTAAATATTTTTGAGCCAGATCTAAGTTTTCCAAAATAAAGAGGTCTATTTGGTTTTTTTAAAAAAATAAGATTTTTTTCATTAATTGGATAAATATTTGAAAAAAAATTTGGAATGGTTTTTGGAGTTTTTATTTTGAATTTGTTTTCTGCTTGTTTTTCAATTATAGCAAGACATTTTAACTGGACAATATTATATGCACGAAGTTCAGAGTCGAAAAATTCAATTTCATCGCTTTCCTGATTTTCAAGTTGCATTCCGCTAATAAGTTCAATTGTCCGCTGCTCCATTTGCGTTGAATAATAAACATCCTGCACCTGATAAATTGCATATTGGTTTTCATCCAAATCAGAAGTTAAGAGTTCTCCAATTTCAATAATTTTGCCAGATTTTTGCCTTGCGATTAGTTTTCCAATGCTTCCGCCGATAATTTGGCATACTTGGGTTTGTTGAATTGGATTTTGTTTTGCGGTCATAAATAATTAATATGAGTTATATTTAAATAGAATTGTCTTACACCATCTACTTGTGTTATTTTTATGGTGTAAGATAGAATTATATTTGAATTATGCCTATTTAGAGAACTATCAAAAAAAAATGTGCTATGTATTTGTAATACAAAAACTTATAATGTTGTGCATAATTTAATTTTGTATGATGAAAATAATATTATTTTTTGATACAAATATATGAATTGGGAAAGAAGAAAAATTCTTTGACTTTTTCTTTGAAGTTATATAATATGAATGAATTTAGAAAGCTGGGCATTATAGAGCCCGTGTTAAAAGTAATAGAAGAAGAGCATTTTAAAGAGCCAACCCAAATACAGAAAAAAACAATTCCATTAATTCTTAGTGGAAAAGATGTAATAGCCGGCTCTGCGACTGGCTCTGGCAAAACACTTGCGTTTGCAGCTGGCATTTTGCAAATTACAGAAAAAAGAAAAACAATACAGGCACTAATTTTAACTCCGACAAGAGAGTTAGCAGAGCAAGTTGGAAATTCTTTTGGTAAATTTTCAAAATATTTGCCATATAAAACTGTTATTGTTTATGGAGGAGTTTCAATTAATCCGCAAATTGAAAAACTAAAAATTGCAGATATTGTAATAGGAACACCGGGAAGAATATTGGATCATCTCAGCCGAAATACCATTAGATTAAACAAAGTAGGGACTCTTGTTCTTGATGAAGCAGACAGAATGCTTGATATGGGATTTATAGATGATGTTGAAAAAATAATAAAGCAATGCCCGAGATACAGGCAGACCTTGTTGTTTTCAGCCACAATTACGCAGGAAGTGTCTGATCTTTCCTCTAAATACATGAAAAATCCAATTAAAGTTTCTGCACAAACACATGTTGATGCAAAAAAATTAACACAAGTCTATTATAATATTGCAGATAATCTTAAATTTTCAATGCTAGTTCATTTATTAAAAAATGAAAAAGCATGGCTTGTAATGGTCTTCTGCAATACGAGAAAAAATGTGGATTTCATTGCAGAGAATCTTAGATTATCAGGAATAAATGCCCTTGCTATTCACGGAGGATTTTCACAGGAAAAAAGAAGCAGGACAATGAAGCAATTTAATTTGCAAAAAAAACTCTATGTTCTTGTATGCACTGATGTTGCTTCCAGGGGCTTGGATATTCAGGGAGTTTCCCATGTTTATAATTATGATATTCCAAGAGAGAGCAATGAATACATTCATAGAATAGGCAGAACTGCAAGAGCAGGAGAGGAAGGAAAAGCAATAAGCATTCTTGTAAATAGGGATTTTAATAATTTCAGAAAAGTAATGAGGGACAATAATGTTGATATAAAAAAAGAAAAAACGCCTTTGATAGAGCGGGTAAAGACAAAAATAATTAAAAAAACAGAAAATTTTAGAGAGCGGAAAGAAAAGAAAAATACAGGATTTTCCAGATTTTCAGGTAGAAGCAGTAAAAGAAGAAATTACAGGAGATGAAATATTATGAAAAAAATACTCTCAATTTTGTTTGTTTTGATTTTAATGACAGCAGGATGTACTTCAAACAATATAAATGAAAATAACAATACTAATAATATGAAAAACAAAATTGCAGTAATCCAGACAAATCATGGAATTATGGAACTGGAATTATTTGAAAAAAGAGCACCTGTTACAACAAAAAATTTTATTGATTTGGCAAATAAGGGATTTTACAATAATCTTGTATTTCACAGAGTTATTAAAGATTTCATGATACAGGGTGGTTGTCCCAAAGGCGACGGAACTGGGGGGCCTGGATACACTATTCAAGATGAATTTCACCCAGAACTTAACCACAGTACTATTGGCATTCTTTCAATGGCAAATGCCGGTCCAAATACAGGAGGAAGCCAATTTTTTATTACATTAAAACCAACTCCATGGCTGGATGGCAAGCACGCAGTTTTTGGAAAAATAATTAAAGGAGAAGATGTCTTAAAAGAAATCGGCAATGTCAAGACAGATGCTATGGACAGACCAATTAATCCAGTAATTATTGAGAAAATAATTATAAAAAATGCTTAATTGCTATAAATTAATTAATTCTGCTATTCTTGTTCTTGGTTTTGATTAAATGAGCAAATCTTTTATTTTATCATAACGAAACACAAAACAAATAATTCTCCTTTCGCAGTTTCTTTTGATATTCTCGTGCTTTTATTTACATAGTTTATTTATTGTATTTACAAACTTTTATTAATGGACACGCATTGCAATTCGGGTTTTGCTCAAAGCAATATCCTCTTCCGATAATCCAGCATGGTTTGTCAAAAATTCCCGGATAATCCGGATTTAGTTGTCTTGCTGAAAAAATTGCTTCTTCTTTTGCGGCATTTACTGTCCATTCTGCCATTTTTGGAGGGTATCGTGGTTTTGCTGTTCTATTGAATATTTCAAGAATTTCAGAGCTTTGCATTTTTGCAATCTTTTCAACATCCAGATGCCCTAGTTCCTGATAAATATAATAAGGAATAGACCATGCTGTTTCTGCCTTTATTTGTTGGTCGTAAAGAACGCCTAAAATATAGGCAAATGGCGTATTTCTTAAAAATCTGTTTATGTCTTTATTTTGCCCTACAAAACCGTTTTCTGTGTCCAGAACTTCTTTTGTCTTTCCAAAATCAATTATTTTTTGTGCTATTTGTTGTTTGCTTGTCATAAGTTTATACATCATACATTAAAAACCCAATAAAGTTACTATACTAGCAATTACGAATATGAATACTCCTGATAAACCAATAAGTCCTGTTATTGCCAGTAAAAAAAACAAAGAGCAGCCAGCGCGAAACAAGTTTATGTAAATTTAGCAAATCATCCCATGCTTTTTGTAGTTCATTTCTTTCTTTATCTTTTTTCTCTTCATCTTCTTTTCTCTTTTTATCTGTCATATTAATACCTCTTTTGCTTATAAAACATATTTATGATTGAATAAATAACAATATCTTTTACGAAATCATAAATATTATTAAATGGGAAAAAAACATAATTTCCTCTAATCTTTAAATTTGCATTAATGCAACTATTTTTGCATTCTTCCTTTCTTATGGAATTAAAATCATCTTGTATGTTAAACATTATTTGTTTTTTGATCTCATCTTTTTTAAAACGAATTTCTACTGTTTTATTTGCTGGTCTTTTTGTTGAATTTATTTTGTTATTTTGGAAAACCCAAAAGTATGGCACATTATAAAAATTTTCAAAATAAGTTACACCTATTAAAAGAAATTCTTTGTTGTTATTTTCATCTTTTAACTCAAATTGTTTTATCGGCATTCTTTTATATTCTTGTTTCTCAATACCACGAATAAATTCTTCTTTACAATTAATTTCTATTTCCTTTATAGATAATTTATCGTCCAATACATCTAATTTAAAATCATCTATTTTTGCACCTTTTATTTCTTTTTTATTCTCTAATATTTTATATTCCATATTTTACCTCTAATTATACATATTTTCGCACATTTTTTTTTCTATATTAATTAAATATTCTTCAATAGGATAATTGTCAAGTTCTTTCAATAATTTTTTTTGTCGCTTCCATCGTTTTGTAATTGTCTGTATCAAAATCTTTAATTCTAAATATTTGGGGGATATATGCATAGCCAGTATTTTTCTGTAATTCATTTGATATGTCTTGCTTTTTGTATTTATTTCAATAACTTTGTCAATTATTGCTTTATTATTCTTATTTTCCATAATAATTTACTTTTTTCAATAAATAATGATTAGTTTTAAAGGGAAACTAAACCGTTGTTTGTATGAGATTATTATGTGGGGGTTTACTTTATATAATAAAAAAGATATTTCTTATATTGGTTCTTCTGTATTTGTCGTGTTACTAGTATAAAGAATTAATAAATTAATATCTTCTTTTACAAATCTTTCCATCTATCATCAAAAAAATTGTGCTATGCATCCATAATACAAAAACTTATAATGTTGTGCATAATTTAATTTTGTATAATGAAAATAATATTATTTTTTAATACAAATCTATGAATTGGACCTAAGATTTCACCAACAACTCCAAAACTAAAAATAATACCTCCAATAAATGACCATATTGCTCCTGCAATTGTCCCTCTTTTTGTCTGTTCATCCACAAATTTTTTAATCCATAAATTTATCCAGCACTGACTGAGCCGCGTTTATAAGCGGATAAACAGTTGGTGCAGCAGTCAATAATGGGTGTGTTGCAATTTGCAGAGTGTCAAATTCAAAAATTGTTGTGTTTTTTTGTATTGCCAAAGCAAGAATATTAATCATTTCGATTATTGTCTCTGGGCCCATTACCTGACCGCCCAATAATATTCCAGATGATTTTGAAAAAATAAGTTTAACTTTTATTTGTCTTGTATTTGGGAGTGTTCCGGGATGGTGATTTGGTGCTTCTGCAATTCCAACAACAATTTCAAAGCCCTGTGCATTGGCTGTTTTTTCATTAAATCCTACACTTGCCAAAACAAGATCTCCAACGCAAGTGCAAAAAGCACCAAGAGTTCCTTTATTTTCCCGCAATAATTTTAATTTATATAAATTAGCACCTGCAATTCTTGCCTCTGTTGTTGCAGTTGAAGCAAGCATTATGGACAAATATTGGCTTGTAAAAAAGTCCTTTGTCTGGGCACAATCCCCCACTGCAAAAATATCCGGAACATTTGTTCTCATATATTCATCTACCCAAATTCCTTTTTTTTCATGTATTTTTATATCTGTTGTTTGTGCTAATTCAATATTTGGTTTTGCCCCGGCACATAAAATAACAATATCAGCTAAAATTTTCTTGTTATTTATTTTTACAAATTCTGCTTTATTCCTTCCGCCGATTTCTTCAACACTTGCATTTGAATAAATTTTAATGCCTTTTTCTTTTAAGATTTTTTCTGCGGCAATTGAAAAATCATCATCAAAACTTTTTCCAAAGCAATGCCCAAGTCGCTCAACAATACTTATGTTAATGTCCTTCTTTATAGCACTTAATTCATCTGCTAATTCAACGCCGATAAATCCGCCGCCAATAATTACAATATTTTTTGATTTATAAATTGCCTCTCTTAATTTTTTCAAATAATCGAAGTCCTTTTCAACTACGAAAACATTTTTTTTATTCACGCCATTAATTGGAATTATTCTTGGCTTAGAGCCGGTTGCAAGAATTAATTTTTCATAAGCTATTTCTTTTTTTGTTTTCAGCAAGATCTTTTTGTTTTTGCTGTCAATTTTGACAGCTGCGCCTATTAATAAATCAATTTTATTTGCATCTAATGGATTGTCCGGCATTAAATTTTTTTCAACAGAATCAAGGCGGCAAAATATATAAGGAATACCACAGGGAATAACCCCTTTTTGTTTTTCTCGCAACAATAAAATTTTTTTTCCTGGGTTATTTTTTCTTGCAGTAATTGCTGCAATTATTCCTCCAGGACCACCGCCTATAATTAAAACATTTGTTTTTTGCATATACTTAATATTTTATTTATAATCAATTTTATAAGTTTATTAAAAACATAATAAATATTCTAATTTATGGAAAATAAAAAAGATATAAAAGAAATAAATAATTCCAAAGAAAACGATAATGACCTTGTTAATTTGTTTTCTTCATTTATAGAAAAAAAATATTTTCAAACAGCGCAAAAAAGATTTTCAGAAAATAAGCCATTAGTTATTGATTATAATGAGATATCTCAATTCAATGCAAAATTAGCTGATGAATTGATTGAGAATCCTGATGTTTGGTTTGAATATGCTCAAGAAGCAATAGATTTAATTGATTTTGGAATTGAAGGGAAAAAAATAATAAGAATTTTTAATATTCATAATCATAAAATACTGAAAATCAAGGATTTGAGAAGCGAGCATATTGATAAATTCATTTCTTTTGAAGGCATAATAAAACAAGCATCAGAAGTCAGGCCTGAGGTTGTATTTGTAACCTATGAATGTCCTGCCTGTAATGCAAAAATAACAGTTATTCAAGATGGTGTTTTGCTTAAAAAACCTTATGTGTGTGAGTGCGGCAATAAAAGAGCATTCTCATCTATTATGCGAAAATTAAGGGATGTGCAGCGTCTTGAAATAGAGGAAATTCCAGAAAAACTTGAAGGCGGGGCACAGCCAAGAAAAATTGGTGTTTTTTTAAGAGATGATTTAGTAGATCCACTATTTCAAAAAAATGTTGTGCCTGGAACAAAAATAAATTTAACCGGAATCTTGCGTGATGTTGCTTTGAAAGTAGATGACGGAAGAGAGACAAGAAGAAGGGATATTTTTTTGGAATCAAATTATTTAACTGTAATAGAGCAGGAATTTGAAGATGTTGAATTAACAAAAGAAGATGAAGAAAAAATAAAGCAATTGGCATCTGATGAAAAAATTTATTCAAAATTAGTAAAATCAATAGCACCTTCAATTTACGGGCATGATAAAATAAAACAGGCAATTGTATATCAATTATTTGGCGGCTCAAGAAAAGAGAGAAGCGACGGAGTAACAACAAGAGGAGATATTCATATTTTTTTGGTTGGAGATCCGGGTTCTGGTAAATCTCAGATTTTAAAATATATTTCAAAACTCGCACCAAAAGCACGCTATATTGTTGGAAAATCAACTTCTGGTGCCGGCATTACTGCAACTGTTGTAAAAGATGAATTTATGAGAGGATGGGCTCTGGAGGCAGGTGCTCTTGTTCTTGCAAATAAAGGAATTGCATTGATTGATGAATTAGATAAAATGAGCAAAGATGACAGGTCATCAATGCATGAGGCACTAGAACAGCAAACAATTACCATATCAAAAGCAAATGTCCAGGCAACGCTTCATGCGCAAACAACAGTGCTCGCTGCTGCAAATCCAAAGTTTGGAAGATTTGATCCTCACAGCCCTATTGCCGAACAAATAGATATTCCAGATACATTGCTATCTCGTTTTGATTTGATATTTCCAATAAGGGATGTGCCAGAAAAAAAAAGAGATACAAAACTTGTAAAGCACATATTAAAAATGCATGAAAATGAAAATGATGAAAAAGCTCCAATAGACAGGAATTTGTTGAGAAAATATATCTCTTATTCCAAGATAAATATTCAGCCAAAATTAAACAAAGAAGCACGCGAGGAAATTGAAAATTTTTATGTGAATTTAAGATCAAAATATTCATCTGAAGAAAAAAATATTGTTCCGCTTGGTGCAAGGCAACTTGAAGCTTTGATTCGTCTTTCTGAAGCATCTGCAAAAATCCGTTTATCAAAAAGAGCAGATTCAGAAGATGCAAAACGGGCAATAAAAATTATGCGATATTGTCTAACACAAATTGGGGTTGATCCTGAAACAGGCGAAATAGATATAGACAGATTAGAAGGAAGAACTACTGGTGTTCAAAGAAATAAATTATATGTAATGCTAAAAATCATTGAGGACCTACAAAAATCAAGCCCTGAAAATATTGCACTAATTGATGATATTTTGGAACAGGCAGAAAACCAAAATATAAACAGAGTTGATGCAGAAGTATTGATTTCAAAATTAAAGACAAGCGGAGATATTTATGAGCCAAATATTGGAAAATTAAAGAGATTGTAATGAACTCAAAATTTATTTTTTCTTCTCTTTAAACAATGACTCTCTTTATAGTTCAAGCAGTTCTGCAATTTCTTCTACTATTGTAGATAAACGAGTGTCAACAATTGCCTGTGGCTCGTTTCATTTTTTTCAATGCAGTTAAATTCTTCTTTAAGATTTCAAAACTTTTTTTGCCTTGATTCCTTCTACATTCTTGCAATAGCCAATAAAACATTTTATAAAACCAGTAGCAATTTTATCTTCTTCTTCCTGACTCATATCTGGATTTCTTTTTAATTGTTTCTTTTATGTCTTTTTTTTTTGACTCTCAAAAATTTTTTGTCCAGATTTATTACTTTTTCTTCTTTTCACTGGCTTTCTAAATTTGAAAATAAATCCCAAAAATCAAATAAAAGACATCTAATTATTAATGAAATAGAAGAATTGCAAATAGCATCTTTAGGTGGGTATGCTCGCACTTCCAATTATTGCAGCTATTGATAAAGATAGACAAATAATTGTTATAAAATAAATCACCCAGAGGATAAGTTCCTAAAATTATAAAAAGATCCACACCTATATCTCCAAATCCTTTTATTGTCTTAACATAAGATATGTACTATAATGTAAGTACAATAGTC
>NJDR01000004.1 GCA_002254415.1 Candidatus Aenigmarchaeota archaeon ex4484_52 | reverse complement strand
TTCCAATAACTCCAATTTTAGCTGCACTCTGGCTAATAAAGATACCAATTACAGAAGCATTCCAAAATATTATATACAATGCACCTGATCCAAAAACAAATGAAAATAAAAAAGCCAAAGTCATTACAATAATATTATTTTTAATAATTACAAAAAAAAGAGTTTTATCTGCAATTGAATTTGCTGTTGCATTTAAAGAATTTCTATTTGTATTTTGAATGTTCTGTATTGTATTGATTTGGCTATTGAATATTTTATCCGATTGGGATTGATTCAAAATAGAGTGCCAAAAAGCAACAGAAATAATGCAGCCAAAAAACAAAACACAATATATTTTTATTATTTTTTCATTGCGTTTCCAAAACGCATTGTCAATAAAAGGGTCTTTTTCATCTTCTATTTCTTCTTCTCTCAATTCATTATAAACAATATGCGAAGCAGAAATTGTCATCAAAAATAAGAATACAACAGATGCGTTTTGATCAAACAAATAATATGCAACAAAAATAGAAATACTTGTAAGAATAATTGTATAAATCAAAAGCAAGTGGGATTTTTTTTCCAATGTTTTATAATCCAATATATTTTCAAATACCATTTATCTACCAACTAATGTTAATTTTATTATTTCTATGCAACAAGAGAAGAAAAATTTAAAAAACTAACTAATAAGTTAGTAACAAATATGTTAGTAACAAAAAAGTTAGTTAATGTAAGCGATAACGAGAAATTCATTTTACAGGCAGCTAATTCTAACACCTTTATAAATAGACAAGAATTACTAAATGAAATGGTTTGTGAATTAGGCAATGTAAATTCAAATACCGGCTATGCTCTTTTTGGAAAAAGAAGAATTGGAAAAACATCTGCTCTAAAAGAAGTGCAAAGAAGAGTTTTCAGGAACAAAAACATAATTGTTATTTATTTTTCTGTGTGGGATTTGATAGAATTCACCTTAACTGAATTTTGCAAAAAATTAAGTGCAAAAATTATTGATGCATACGGGCCAACTCTTGGATTAAAATTCAAGGCAAAAGAATTAATCCAAACACCAATTGCAATGCTAAAAAAAATTCTTGACGAAAGAGAATTAAAAATTGTGTATAATAATTTAGAATTATTTATTTTGTCAAAAAAAGATATTGATGAAAATTCCTTAATAGAAAATACATTTTATTTGGGAGAGAATTTAGCAAAAAAAACAAATACAAAATGCGTGCTTATGCTAGACGAATTTCCCTCTGTTATTGATTTGAAAGCAAATAATAATAAAATAGGCGGGTCAATATTAAAAAAAATAAGAAGCATTTTTGAGAACTGGCAAAGGACATCTCTTGTGCTTGCCGGCTCAACAAGGAGTACTATGAATTTAGCGGTTTTATCCTCTGCATCTCCGTTTTATAGGCAGTTAATCGTAAAAGAAGTAAATGCATTTGAATACAAATATACAAAACAATTATTATTAAGGGTTCTTGATATCCCTGAGGCAGGAATAAAGGAAATCCACAAATTCACTGCGGGCATTCCTTTTTATATTAATTTCATCGGCAAGTGTTTGGAGAGAGTAAGTAAAATAAGTTTGGAGACAATCAAAGAAACAGAAAATAAATTTTTGCAGGAGGAAGGAAATATTTTATTTACAGAAGAATTTAATTCTTTGAGTTCAAAAGAGCGATTAATTATAATAAGCATTGCAAAGGGCTCACACACGCCAAAAGAAATTGCAGATGCAATGGAAAATAAAATTTCTAACATCAATAGATTTTTAAAATATCTTATTGATAAAGGACATATATTTAAAGAAGACAGCAAATATTTTATAGAGGATGCTGTGTTTGAAAGGTGGTTGAGAGGGAAGGAGATATGAAAACTACATTTATTACAGGAATCAACGGGCAGGTAGTTCATATTTGACTAAATTTTCATTAAAAAAAGAATATTATGTTCATAGAATTATAAGAATGAGAATGTTTACTATGATTAACACCTGTCATTGCAGTAGTATTATTACTAATGATGACAGTTGCAGTTGGAGGAATAGCATTTATGTGGGTAACAAAAATGCAAGAAGATTTGCAAGAAGATATAACAACAGGCCAAGCAGATATGGCAAAAAAAGCAAGTGCTTCTTTAACAATATCTTCAATGTGGAATGATACTGATCACTCTGCAATTGTTCTTTTATTGAGAAATACAGGCAGATATACTTTTAGCAAAGAAGAAATGCAAAATATTGAAATTTATTTAAATGGAATACCAATAGGTATATTAAATAATACTTTTAATGAATCTACTTGTGTAAATAATCCATTGACTCCAACATCAACTTGCCAGGCAAAAAGCTATGTGCATACAATTAATGCGGGTTCATGTGAAAACGGAACAGGAAGTATGCTTTTTGAAACATTTAGTGCAGCACAATATGCATGGGATGGAGAAGAAGTTGTTAAGGGCTATAATAGTACATATATGAGTTATTGCAATAATACAAATATTACAAGAAATGTATTTTTCAATAATTTAGCAGATAAATTAACTATAAAAATAATAGAGCCGACAACAGGAGTAAAAACACAATATACTTGTCGCATTGATGAAGCAGGACAAGATTCATGTTAAAAATATAAAGTGAGATAAATGAAAACAAAAAAAGGTGTTAGTGGAAATGTGATATTTTTATTAAAAAATAATGGACAATATACTTTTAGCAAAGAAGAAATGCAAAATATTGAGGTTTATTTTAACAACAAATATAATAATATATTAAGAAATATTGATGGCTATGAATGTAACAAAACAGGTTTGTCTCCAACAAAAAGTTGCCAATTTAATCTTACTATTCAAACATGGCCAGAGGATGTTGGTTGAAGAGCCGACAACAGGAGTAAAAACACAATATACTTGTCGCATTGATGAAGCAGGACAAGATTCATGTTAAAAATATAAAGTGAGATAAATGAAAACAAAAAATAAACAAGAAGAGGTAAGGATTAATATGGACAATGATTATGAAATTAATCCAATTTCTCCTATGAGAAAAATAGAGCGAAAACTTGAGTCATTAGAGAATTCTCAATTATCAAAGCGCATCGAGACATTTACAGACAAAATGTTTTCTGTAACAGAATTAAACCAAAAAATAATAGATGATGTTATTCGATCAAATCATGGATTAAGAGAAGATTTGTCTGTGTTGATTGGCAAAATAGAGACCCTGACAAAAAAAATGGAGAGTTTTATGAATTTAATGAACCAGGCAATGGAAATTGATGTTGGAACTAATGCTACAAAAGATGTAATTAATACAATTTCAAAGCCAATAATGCAAAATATAAATGAAATTGTACAGCAAAATAAAAAAACAAATGATGCACTTATGCAGTCATTGGATGAGATGCTAAAGACAATGAAGAGAATGCAATTCAGTCGCCCAATACCCGGGAATACACCTCCTTCAAATATTCTTGCAAGACGAAGAATTCCAGAGCAATTTTAAAATATGGTTAAAATAGATATCTTATCTCTTATAAAAAATAAAAAATTTGAAATTGGTTTTTTTTGTTTAATGTTCTTTTGCGTTTTGTTTGTCGCATTAAAATACCACAATATCATCTAAAATATGTCTTATGCTCAGTGAATGTGATATTCAAAAAATAAAAAATTCAATTACAAAGCATAAATCAAATCGCGTTGCAATTTCTGTTCCTGAAGGGATGAAAGCAGAAGTGCAAAAAATTGCACAATTGATAAATGGTTTTTGCAGAGATGTTGTAATAATTGCTGAGCCGTGTTTTGGTGCTTGTGATTTATATGATTATGAAGCATCTTTGCTTGGTTGCGATTTGCTTCTTCATTTTGGGCACTCTGATTTAGGAATAAAGACAAAAATTCCAACAGAATATATTGAATGTTTTTCTAATTTTTCTGCTTTGCCACAAATAAAAATAGATTTTGAAAAATTAAATAATTACAAAAAAATTGCATTATGCAGCACAATTCAGCATATTTTTGAATTAGAAAAGATAAAAAAATTTTTGGAAAAAAAAGATAAACTTGTTTTTATTCCAAGTTCAAAAAAATTAAAATACAAAGGACAGGTGATTGGATGTGATTGCGGCAATATAGAAGCATTAAATCCAAAAATTGATTGTGTTTTATTTATTGGAAGCGGATTCTTTCATTCTTTAAATATTTTAGAAAAAACAAGAGTTCCTGTTTTTATTATAGGCCCAGATAAAAAAGGCATTTTAAATATTACAGAAAAAAGAAACCTGCTGTTGAAAAGAAAAATAATAAAGCAAAAAAAATTTGAAGAAGCAAAAAATATTGGCTTGCTTGTTTCTTTTAAAAAAGGCCAATTAAATAAAAACATTTTCAAAATAAAAAAAGAATTGCAGGACAATAAAAAAAATGTTTTTATTCTTTGCATGAATTCTATTGAAAATGACAAAATTACAGGACTAAAATTAGATATGCTTGTAAATACAGCGTGCCCCCGCCTCGAAGAAGACAATAATGTTTTTGATGTTCCAATTATTAATATTTAAATATACATATATGCTTTTACTTTAACAATGTATTTGGCATAATTTTTGAATTTTGCTTTATTATTACTCCGGGCATAAAATTTACATTTGTTCCAATATCCACATTATCTCCGCAAATAATGCCCAAACTTGTAAGATTTGTATTAATATATTGTTTTTCTTTTTCAATAAAAATTTTGATTTCCGGCCTGTTTTTGTTTTTTCTAAAAAGGCGATTAGAAGTAACGCAGCCAGCACCAAACCTGCAATTTTGCCCGATAACAGAGTCCCCGATATATCCTCTGTGGATTGATGTATTTGAATAAATTATTGAATTCTTAATTTCACTAAAAGCCCCGATTACGACATTATTCTCAATATTGCAATAATCCCTTATTAAACAATGATTCCCGATAATGCAATTGTCGCCAATAAAGACATTATTTTTAATAACTGTATTTTCCATTACAATTGTGTTTTTTCCAATATAAACATTTTTTCCAATTATTGCTGATTGGGAAATTTTTGCACTTTTTTCAATGCAAGCATTAAAAAATAAATCAAAAATATTGTTTTTTAATTTCAATAAATGAAAAGCATATTTTAGTGAATTTAATGTTTTTGTCTCTTTTTTAATTATTTGCAAATTTACATTATTATTTTTAATATAAATATTTAATGCATTTTCAAAATTATAGTGATGCTGTTTTTGTTTTTCTAAAATATCCAAAAAATCTTTTGACAAATAATATAGGCCAATAAGGCGAATATTTGATGGTTCTTGCCCTTTATTTGGTTTTTCAACAATTTCAATCAATTTTGTGTTTTTGAATCTAACAATACCATATAATTGCGGATGTTTTGTTTTTATTCCAAATAATATTGCTTTTATTTTTTTCTTACTTTTATTTTGTATTTGAATTGCTTTTTTAGTTAAATAATAAGATTCAATTAAAATAGGGCTTATTACAAAAAAATCATTTTTTATATGTTTTTTTGCCAGACAAATTGCATTTCCCTGCCCTAATGCCTCTTGCTGTGTTATAAATGTAATTTTTATCCCTTCTTTTTTGTAGTTATCTGTGTTGATTAATTTCTCATCAAAATCTGGTCTTTTTACAATCAATATGTCTTTGGATATTTTTGCAGCAGATTCAATTGAATAGTCCAAAATGCATTTTCCCATTATTTTAAAAAGGGATTTGTGCTTTGATTCTCCAAATGGATAAAAACGCGATGACTTGCCACCGCAAAGTATTATTGTTTGCATTGCTATATTAAACAGGACAAAGATTTATCAATGCTTTCAAACAAGTCCTGTTTTGTTTTATTGTTTTGTATTTTTACAGATGGATAATTCAATACTTTTTCCATTCCAATAAAAGTAGTATCTCTTTTATTACGATCTATATCTGCATATGTTCCTCTTTTGAGAATCGTTTTTTCATCAACAATCAATTTGAGGAATATTATTTTTTTTGTTTTTGTTTTAAAAAAATCAATTTCTTCAATGCATCTAAAACCACTAATTACAATATTTTTGCTTTTCTTATTTTTTATTGATTTAAACAAAAGTTTTGCTAAAATATCATTTCCTTTTTTTTGTCTTAAATTTTTAGCAAAATTGCTTTTATTTTTCTTCGTGGGTTTTATTTTGTTTTTGATTAATAACGGCTCTAATACCTCTGTTGCAAAATCAAATTTATCAAAATCATATTTTTTGGAAATATAGTTG
The DNA here is from genome assembly GCA_002254415.1 of Candidatus Aenigmarchaeota archaeon ex4484_52. GTDB lineage: Archaea > EX4484-52 > EX4484-52 > EX4484-52 > EX4484-52 > EX4484-52. The sequence goes on along the minus strand of NJDR01000004.1, from coordinate 15,973 downwards.
GCAGCAGTGTCTTTTCCACTTCTGGCAACGCCAATTATTCCAATAATAATATTTGTTTTAAGCATTAAAATATATTATTCAAAGTCCTCGCTAATTTTGCTGTGTTGTGATCCTTTCTGGTTTTGATATTTTGATCTTTTTTTTTTGTGATAAGGAATATCGCAATAAGAACTTAAATTGTGCAAAACCAATTGGCATATTCTCATTTTTGGATATAATTTCACAGGTATTTTTCCAACATTTGCGATTTCCAAAGTAATTTTTCCGCAAAATCCTGGGTCTATGTATCCTGCAGTTACATGAATCATTATTCCCAGGCGCCCAATAGAAGATCTGCCTTCAACAACACCAACTAAATTATGCGGAATTTCAACATATTCAATAATACTTGCAAGCACAAATTCGCCCGGGTGAATAATAAATGATTTCTTCATTATGAATTTTCTTGTATAAACATTTTCAATAATAATTGTATTTTTTGTTTCTCTTCTAAATATTTCTTTATCCTTGTAATCTTTTGGATCAATCAAAGAATGATCAGATAATTTAAATGTTAAGAATTCATCATCAAGGCGCAAATCAATTGAACTTGGACCTAATTGCTCTTCTAAATTAAGTGGCTTTATTATTAAGTCGTTTTTTAGTCGGCTTTTAATATCCCTGTCAGAGAGTATCATATTATTGTTAATTAAATATTAGAAATATTTTTATTTAAAACAGCCCTGTGTATTTTAGATAATTCATCGCATGCAATAAATGATTTATTTATTATTTCTTTTATTTCATCTATACTTGCAATTCCATCCATTTGAAGCAATGTAATTTTTTTTTCTCTTGGCATTATTGCAATCGGCATATCAATTGCATCATCTGCATCTTCTTCCTGCTTTGTCAAATCAACTAATATTTTTTTATTTGCTCTTCCCACTGCAACTGACACAACAATATCTCTCATAGCAATACCAGCACAGCACAAGCAAAGAGATGTAGCATTTATTGCAGCAACTCTTGTGCCAGCATCTGCCTGAATAATTTGCATATCTATATTGATTGCACATCTTGGATATTCTTCTGTAAATACTGCTGGCTCTAACGCCTCACGCACAACTTTTGATATTTCAACAGATCTTCTGTCATATCCGGGCTTTTTCCTGTTTCCATCAACAGAAAAGGGAAGCATATTATAATTACACATTAAAATACATTTATCTGACTCTTCAATATGTTTTGGGTGAACTTCCTGCGGTCCATAGGTTGCAGCAATAACCCTTGTTTTTCCCATTTCAAAATAACAAGAGCCAAGTGCCTGTTTTATTACATTTAATTGAATTTTAATTGGACGAAGTTGATCATCTGCTCTTTTGTCTAATCTCATAATTATTTCATTTATTTGTTATTATTCAAAAATTTTATAAACATTCTTTAAATTAAATTTCAAGGTCCTGATTTATAGATTTTTTTATTCTAAATGCCGTAGATAAAGGAATTGCCAAACTGATTTCTCTTGTCCTGCCATATCTTCCTTTTGATATTATTTTTGCATTGATAATTCCGAGCATATCTAATTCAGAAATTATATCGCTTAATCTCCTCTGTGTTATGTATTTTTGCTTGATTTTTTTGCAAAGAGAAATATATTTGTCATAAACATCGCCTGTAAGCAAATTTTGATTTTCATCATCATCTTTTTCAAAGTAAGAAATAATTGTATATAAAATTAATTTTGATTGTTTTGGCTGTGTTTTAATTGCATCATTAATCCTGTCTCTGTCTATTTTTGACTGTGCAACATCTACATCTTCTTCTGTTATTTTATTCTTGTTTTTTCTCTCTGCTAATTCTCCTGCAACCCTTAATAAATCCAATGCTCTTCTTGCATCTCCATGCTCTTGGGCAGAGAGTGCAGAACATTTTTCAATCACCCCATCTTCAATCCTTCCTTTATTTATTGATATTTCTGCTCTGTGCTTTAGAATATCTGTTAATTGTACAGCATTATATGGTGGAAAAATAAGTTCTTCTTCTGAAAGTGATGACTTCACTCTTGCATCCATTTCATTGCTGAATGACAAATTATTTGAAATTCCAATAATTGATAATTTGCATTTTTTAAAATCCTGGTTTATTCTTGTCAGATTATATAAAATAGTATCTCCTACTTTACTTACAAGTTCATCAATTTCATCCAGTATTATAATCAAAACCCCATCATAATTTGAAATTGAATCAAAAAAATATTTGTAAATCTGCTCTGTTGCAAGTCCTGTTTTTGGAACTTCTAATTTGTTTATTTCGCACAAATATGCCAAAAGCCGATATTCAGTATCAGAGACCCTTTTCATTTTGCAATTTACATAAAGTATTTTCAAATTTTTATTTAATTGTTTTGATTTTTCTTCTAATGCATTGCATACATGCTGGGTTACTAATGTTTTGCCGGTCCCGGTTGAGCCATAAATAAATGAATTTGATGGCCGCTCTCCTCTCAGTGCAGTTGCAAGAATAATCCCTAGTTGTTTTATTTGCCTTTCGCGATGGGGAATATTTGATGGAGTATAGGAAATTGTCAGTGCCTGTTTGTTAAAAAAAATCGGATCGGTCTTTAAATATTCATTGAACACGCCTTCTAATGAAAATTGAGACATATTTATTATTTATTATATTAAACTTTTAAATATTGATTATTATAAAATCATAAAACACAAATAAGAAAAAAGCCTGTGAATTCAACCCGTTAGATAACATTATAATCTGTATGTATCTAACAGGTTTAATATAAAAAACAATAGGATTTTCATGTCGTAAAAAACTTGTTGCAAATTTTAAAGTTTATTTACGATAAATAAAAATATCACTATGCCAAAAATATGGAGAAAAGCAATAGAAAATGAATTGGACAGAAAAGATGTCGAATTGCTCAAATTCTAGCAGAAAATAGAAATTCTCTGACAATGAAATTAAAGAATTTTCAAATGAACTCAATATTTCAGAGCAGGAAATTTCAAAAAGAATTGATGCTTTAAAGCAAAAAAAGATTTTATTAAAGACAATATTTCTGTTATTGACCCTATGAAGTTGTAGGATAGATATTATATTGTTGCTGAAAGTTGTTATCTGCTATTGTTAGCCAAGAAGCGATATTCAACTACTGGGATGTTGGAGAATATGCCAGGCGATTAAAACAAAGACAAGAAGAGACAGGAATGGATAAAGACAAGTATATCCTGCAGGGAACAGAATATGATTTAGTGATTGTTATGGGTGTCTGTCACAGAATGATTATTTTAATTTATGAAACTTGCAAAGAGAGCTGGATAGAAAACTTGGAAGTTTAATTCCAATGAACTTGGAGAAAAATGGATTTTTGATTCTGTTGCTGTCCTGTCTGTTGAAATTTTTGACAAAAGAGCAAAAATCAAATAAAAACCATCTTGGCAGGTTAAACCTTACTAACCACGGATTTTGCTTTTTAAACCACGAGATTGCACGGATTTCCACGAGATTTGTTTTAATATATTAATTCCACCTGTTGGATAGATTAAATCCGTTGGATAATAACATAAATTGCATTTATCCAACATAGTAAAGAATCTTGTGGTTTATTTTTTTGTTTAGCAATAATTTGAAAAAAACATAAGATATATTTTTAAAAGTTCTTTGTATAAAAAAATAAATATGCTAAAAAATATAGGGATTAATGTAAAAATTAAGCCAAAGGATGAATGCAATGATAAGAATTGTCCATTTCATGGAAATCTTAAAATCAGGGGAAATATATTTAATGGAATTGTTGTATCCTGCAAAAAAGAAAAATCAGCACTTGTAGAAATGCCTCGCTTTTATTATTTGTCAAAATACAAGATTTATGAAAAAAGAAAAACAAAAATCAGTGTCCATATTCCAGAATGCATTTCTGTAAAAGAGCAGGATAAAGTAAAAATTGGAGAGTGTAGGCCTATTTCAAAAACAAAAAAATTTGTAATAATTGATGTTTTAAATAAAAAAATATGAAATCAATTTCAATAAAAAACACTAGAGGAATATTAGTTGGAACAAAATTAAAATGCATTGACAATACTGGAGCTAAAATACTTGAAGTAATTTCTGTCAGGGGGTTTAAAGGCGTAAAAAATCAAATTCCGTCTATTGGAATTGGTGGCATAGTTACATGTGCTGTCAAGTCAGGAAATGCAAAACTAAAACACGAGGTTGTAAAAGCAGTTATTGTGCGACAAAAGAGACCTTATAAGCGCCCAAATGGTGTTTGTATCCATTTTGAAGATAATGCCGCTGTAATTGTTGATGATAAATTTGAGCCAAAGGGGAAAGAAATAAAATCAGTTATTGCAAAAGAAGTAATTGAAAGATTTTCTTCAATTGGTAAAATAGCGCGTGCAGTTGGGTAAATATATTAAAATATTTAAAAGTTAAAGAGATTTATTATAGTATGAGATCTAATCCTAAAATAGATAAATTTTATGCAATCTTTTAAATTATAAAAAAAGGATATTAATAAATGCCAACAATAACACATTTTATAGTACCAGTAGATGATATAGAGCGAGCAAAGAAGTTCTATATTGGATTATTTGGATGGAAAATTGAAAAAATGCCCGGACCTGTTGAATATTATGCGATTGGAACTACTAATGAAAAGGGAGAAAAAAGCCTTGGAGGAGGACTTGTAAAAAGAAAAAAGGAAGAAGAGACAATTGTCAATTACATTGATGTTCTGTCAATTGATGAATACATCGTTAAAGTTAAAAATCTTGGCGGTAAAATAATAATGCCCAAAACTCCTGTGCCTGGAGTTGGATATACTGCTGTTTGCATTGACACTGAAAATAATAAATTTGGACTTTGGCAGTATGATGAAAACGCAAAAATGAAACAATGCCAAAGCTGTGGAATGCCACTTGATGAAAAGATGACATCTAAACTTGACAAGAGACATTACATAACCAAATAAATATTATGGAAAATACCAATGAAATAAATGATGAAACTATAAAGACAAAAAAAATATTGATGGTAATTGCACCATCTGATTTTAGAGACGAAGAATTATTTGAAACAAAAAAAATATTTGAAGAAGAAGAATGCAGAGTAGATGTCTGCTCTTGCGATACAGGAAAAATAAGAGGGATGCTTCATAGTGTTTTTAATGTTTCTTTGAAAATAACTGATGCAAATGTCTGTGATTATGATGCAGTTGTGTTTGTTGGAGGAATAGGGGTAGAAAAACACAAATTATACAAAAATTTAGAATACATTGATTTGGCAAAAGAAGCAAATTTATTAAATAAAACAATTGGTGCAATTTGCTTGGCACCAAAAATACTTGCAGGAGCAGATCTTTTAATAAGCAAAAGAGCAACAGTTCATATCAGTGCAAAGGAATATTTACATTCTAAAGGAGCAATTTTTGTAAATAAAAATGTTGTTGTAGATAGAAATATTGTTACAGGAAATGGACCATCTGCAATAGAGGAATTTGCTTTGGCAATATCAAATAAAATAAAAAAATTTGATAAAGCAAAAGTTAAACTATAAGTTAAATTGTTATAATGACTGTATTTTATAATTTTTTATACAATAAAAAAATCATCAAAATCCTCTATGGATTTTCAAGCTTTTTTTATGTATTTGCAATAGTATGAACAATAAAAAAACTTAAATAATTTTATTACTAATTTTATTTTTGTTTGTATTTATTCTTAATTTATGGTCAATAAATTGTCTCATTAGCGTGATGAGACATTTTGTTTACAGTATGAAGAGGTATTATTTGGCGGAAAATCAAATTACAATGAATTAGATTTTCGCTATCATTTGCTCTGTTTTATTTCATTTAGGATATATAAAACACGATGTTATTATAGCTCATATAATTGTTGCTTTAATTTGTGCAACAATTCCAATGTTTCAGATTATATAAATAATGATTTGAATATAATATAAATTGTATTTATGCAAATCACAATTGGCCTGTTTATGAATATTATACAAACAAAAGTATTTTTCCCATATTGCCAAACAATAATGAGTTTTACAAAAGATTCCCTCAAAATATGAAGAATAAAAATTGTATATTTATTTATTATAAAAATTTGCAAAAACAACCAAATCAAGAATGGTTAGACAAAAGAAAAGAATTTAAAAAAATAAAAGATTTTGAAGGAATTATTATTTATGAATATTTATTTTTTTAGTTTTGAATTTGAGAATTCAACATAGTATTTTGCAAATGAGCTTTTTGCAAAAGAAATTCAATAGTATCTTTGTTTATTATATTTGCTTCAACTGCTAAATTCTTTGCTTGTTGTGATGCTTCGGTAATTTTAAATTTCAATATTATTGAGACCGGATAATCGATATTATATGCTAAATTAAAACTATTTTTGCAAATATCATTGATTTTATTTTTATACTCATCTATATTTATTGAAAGAATTGCCTTGTCATAAATTATATTATCATTATAACATTTTTTTAAATTAAGAACTATTTTCATCGGTTTTATAGAGAGTTTCATCAGCATTTCTGCTGATTTTGCATCTATTGTATCTCCTTTTTTTATTAATAACTTATCCTCTAATATTGTGATCTTTTGACCCTTTATTGCTGATTTGATTTTTAGATTTTTTAAATCAGATATAGCAGGGCCCGGGGGGAGATTTGTATCTCCTTTTGGTATAATAATATCATCCTGGGCAATATCTCCTGCTCTTGCAAAAAGCACTGACTTTTGTTTTTGTATTTTTTTAAATAATTCAAAAGGACCAATATCAGAATATATTACACCCGGTATTTTTACTTCGTCTTTTTCATCTTGTTTTTTAATAAATAATTTTTCAATATTTTCTTTTTCTTTTGATATATTATTTAATGCCTTAATTATTATTTTTTTCCCACATAAATGTATTTTTGCAATATTGTGCAAGCCATATCTAATCGATTGGGCCTGCGCAGCAGGCAATTTATGAAAATCAACAACACCAATTGTTTTTGATTTTCTTATATTTGTTAAAATATGTTCATAATTTTGCATTTTTTGTTTTGATACCATATTAATTAATATTAATCAACAACCTCTATTAAATAACATTCCTCTAAATAAATCAATACTCAGTAATCTTTATAAGTTTATTTTTAGTTTTTTATTATGAAAATTGCGATAATTGGAATTGGAATTACAAAATTTACAGAGCATTGGGATAAAAATTTATCTGATTTGGCATTCGAGGCAGGAATGCAGGCAGTAATAGATTCAGGAATTTCAGGCAAAGATATTGACAGTATTTTTATTGGAAATATGAGTGCCGGGCGATTTACAGGGCAGGATCATTTGGGTGCCTTTATTGCAGATAAAATTGGAGTGAATATTCCATCTACGCGTGTTGAAGGTGCATGTGCTTCTGGTGCATTGGCTTTGCGATGTGGGATTAATTCAATTCTTGCAGGAGAGTCAAAAATTTCATTAATTGGCGGTGCAGAAAAAATGACTGATATTTCTACTGCAAATGTAACTACTGGACTTATGGGTGCAGGAGATGAAGAATGGGAAGGGGAAATTGGACTGACATTTCCTTCTTTGTATGCACTGATGGCTCAGCGTTATATTTATGAATTTGGAATAAAAAAAGAATATATATCTTATGCCGCTGTAAAAAATCATTTTAATGCATCACTAAATCCAATAGCACAATATCAAAAAGAAATTACATTAGATAATGTAATGAATGCAAGTATGGTATCAGAACCATTGACATTATTGGACTGCTCTCCAATTACGGACGGGGCAGCTGCTATATTGATTGCAGATGAGAAAACTGCCAAAAAATATTGCAAAAATCCTGTCTATATTATTGCATCTGCTCAGGCACAGGATACTCTTGCTTTGCATGACAGGAAAAGTTTAACAACTCTAAATGCCACGGTTGAGGCGGCAAAAATTGCATATAAACAGGCAAATAAAACACCTAATGATATTGATTTATGCGAAGTTCATGATTGCTTTACAATTGCAGAAATTCTTGCAATAGAAGATCTGGGTTTTTTTCCAAAAAGCAAAGGGGCTATTCATACATATAATAGAGATACATCACTTAATGGCAAAATTCCGATAAATACTTCTGGCGGTCTAAAGGCATGCGGGCATCCTGTGGGTGCAACAGGCATAAAGCAAATAATTGAAATTGTGCAGCAATTAAAAGGGGTTTGTGGCAAAAGGCAAGTAAAGAATGCAAAAATCGGAATGACACATAATGTTGGCGGAAGTGGTGCAACAGCAGTTATTCATATTCTTGAAAAATCATTTTGACCATCGACATTCATTTTTTTCTTCTTTTATACATACAGGACATTTCCAATGCTCTCCTGGAATATATCCATGAACAGGGCAAATGCTGAATGTTGGAGTAATAGAAAAATAAGGCAGTTTAAAATTATATGCTATTTTTTTGACAAGTTTTTTGCACATATTTTTATCATTAATGTGTTCACCCAAAAAGATGTGCAGAACTGTACCACCTGAATATTTGCATTGAAGTTCATCTTGATGCTCAAGAGCAAAAAACATATCCTCTGTGTAATCTACTGGGAGTTGTGAGGAGTTTGTATAATATGGCTCATTTTTTCCTTGCTGAATTATATTTATGAATTGTTGTTTGTCTAATTTTGCAAACCTGTAATTGCACCCTTCTGCTGGTGTTGCTTCCAAATTATACATATTTCCCGAATCTTTCTGAAAATCAGATAATTTTTTTCTCATGAAATCCATAATTTCAAGTGCGAATTTTTTGCCATTTTTTGTTCCAATATCTTCTCCCAAAAAATTCAATATTGCCTCATTCATCCCCAAGAATCCAATTGTATTGAAATGATTTGACCAGTATTTTCCAGTTGAATTATATATTTTTCTTAAATAAAATTTTGCATAAGGATATAGACCTCCTTTTGTATATTCCTCTAATATTTTTCTTTTGATTTCTAAACTTGTTTTTGCAATTCTCATCAAATATTCTAATTGTTCGTAAAATTCAGCCTTGTTGTGGGATACAAATCCTATTCTGGGCAAGTTAATCGTTACTACAGCGATGCTTCCTGTAAGCGGAGCTGATGCAAACAGCCCTCCTTGTCTTTTTCTCAATTCGCGGTTATCCAATTTAAGTCGACAACACATACTTCTGACATCATCCGGATTCATATCTGAGTGGATAAAATTTGAAAAATAAGGAGTGCCGTACTTTGAAGTCATCTCCCACAAGGAATCAAGATTTTTATTATCCCAGTTAAATTTTTTTGTTATATTGTATGTTGGGATTGGAAATGTAAAAATCCTTCCCCTTGCATCGCCTTCGCACATAACTTCTGCAAATGCTTTGTTTAGTATATCCATTTCCTTTTGAAATTCAGCATAAGTTTCTTTTTGCTTTTTTCCGCCGATTATAATATTTTCTTTTGCAACTAGGCCAGTTGGAACCAAATCCATTGTGATGTTTGTGAAGGGCGTATTTCCTGTAATAAATACCTTGCCGTTGCGTCTTGCAATGACTGTCTCATTTTTGGTATTTGGGCACCAAATAATTCCGTTGTAGTTTATTTTATTTATTTTTTGAATGCAAGTTTCTTTATTTTCAGAAATCGGAATTATCACCGGCGACTTTAATTTAATAACTTCTTCAATTGGCTCCAGCACATACTCATTACTTTGAAACTTTTTTCTGACAACCCTATGCTCTGGAGAAATCAATTGGTCCTGAATCTGGTTCTTTAAATTATACATAATGCCTTTGTATTTTTTTTTAAAGACATTATTTACAACATTGTCCTCTATTATTTTTTTTGAAATATTAAATGTTTTAATTTTATCTCCAATATTTATTTCATCATAATTTTTCCACCCATCATGTGTTAAAATTTGAGTGTCTTGGGAAATGCATTGGAAACCAACTCTTGTTGGCACATTGATATTGAAAATAAATTCCTGTATTGCCTGTTTTACTTCCTTGTAGTCCAGATTATCATATCTTATGAAAGGAGATAAATATGTGTCAAAATTGCTGAATGCAACAGCACCCGCTGTCTCGCCCTGAAGAGTGTAGAAAAAATTAACAATCTGACCCAATGCAGTTTTAAGGTGTTTTGGAGGCCTGCTCTCAACTTTTCCATATACCCCGCCAAATCCTGATTCAAGCAAATCCTTTAATTCCCAGCCACAACAATATGCAGAAAGCATTCCCAGATCATGAATATGCAAATCCCCTCTTGTATGTGCTTCACGAACTTCTTTTGGATAGATTTTATTTAGCCAGTATTTTGAAATTACAATATTTGACAGATAATTGTTCAGGCCCTGGAGAGAAAAATCCATATTTGAATTTTCTTTTACCATCCAGTCCATTTTTTTTAAATAATTATCAACCATATCTGTAGAATTAATTATCCCTTGCATTTCTCTTGTTTGCTTTCTTTGATTTCTGTATAAAATATATGCTTTTGCTGTTTGAGCATGCCCCTCTTCAATCAAAACTTTTTCAACACAATCCTGTATCTGCTCAACTGTTGGTGTATCTGTATTTAAAGAGATTTTTGCATAAAATAAAACCTTTTTTGCGATTTCCTTTGCAAGATTAAAATCCTTTCCTCCAATAGATTGCGCTGCTTTGAAAATTGCACGGCTTATTTTTGCTATATCAAAATCAACAATTTTGCCGTTTCGTTTTATTATTTTTTTTAGTTCCATATTATTTTTTGTGTATTAAATAATTCATATTATGCAGATATATTATATATTTATAAAATTCTTTTTTCTGACAAAAAATTTTTTTGATGTATATAAATTCAAATACTCAAAAATAATAAAATAAAAACATTTATAATTTTATAGATATAGATTGTCTATTAAGCATAACACAAAACATATTCGTTAAATATAAATGAAACAAAAATAAAATCATTGTGTCCTTTACATAATAAAGTAATCGATGCTGTGATTAAAGAAAAGAATAATAAAATTTTTATTAAAAAATCCTGCAAATCTCTATAATATTTAATCATAAAAAAATCTTAATAATAAAATTCAATACTATCTAACAGAGCAGATTTCCACAAGATTTTTTTATTGTACATAAATTATTGCAAATACAATAAAAAAAGTTAAAAATTTGCTGTTATTGTTGCAAATTATTTCGATTTTTTTAATATGTGTTAATCTGCTCTGTTGGACAATGTCAATTGCGTAAGTATCCAACAGGATGTAATCTGTGGTTTTTAACTTTTTTGCATTATTTGATATCGGCACTATAAGAAAAAAAACAAATTTCTTTTAAAATGCATCTACTGCAAATTGGTTTTTTTCTGCAATATTTTTTGCAATGTTCAACAATTAATCCATGATATTGTTTGTATATTTTTGCATCTCTTTTGATATTTTCTTCAAAAATTTTCTGCAGATTATTATACTCATAATTATTTGCCAAATTTAGACGCTCTGAAATCCTTTTTGTATATGCATCAATTACAAAAATTGGTTTGCCAAAAGCATAAAGCAAAATAGAGTCAGCACTTTCAAAACCAATTCCTTTTGTTTTTAGCAATAATTTTCTTGCATCATTTGTTTTTATTTTATTGAATTTTTCAAATGGATTAAAAATAAAAAAATCAGTTATGTTTTTCAAATAAATTGCTTTTGCGCGATAAAAACCTGCTGGGCGAATAATCAACTCCAATTTATTTATTTCAATATTATTTATTTTTTCAATATTGAGCAAATTATTGTCTTTTAAATTTTCAATTGCTTTTTTTGCATTATTCCAATTTGTATTTTGTGTTAAAATAACTCCTGCAATTATTTCAAAAATTTTATCATTGGGATTTTTAGAAATTATAGGCCACCATGAAGTTACAATATTATTGTATTTTTCAAAAAGAATATCATAAATTTGGCTTATCATCACTGATTGTTTTTTCTTCTTTTTTCTCCTCTGTTTTTGTTTGTATTTTTTTTCCTATAGTTTCTTCTGTTTTTATTGCTTCTTTTTCTTCAATAGCAATGCCAGGCAAATTTGCAATCAAAAATTTATCTTTTTTGGAAATATTAATATCTATTTTTCTTGGTGTATTTTTCATTCCATTTTTCCATATAAATTCATTTAACTGGACGCCTATTTTTATATTTTTTTCATTTGTCTTAGTATGTTTTTTTAAGAATTTTTTTACCAGAAAAATGCATTTTTTTGCCCGTTTTGTATAAGAAGATTTATTATAAACATCTTTTAGGGGTATTGTAATTGTTTTTTCCATAATGCTAATTTTATATTTTTAATTTGCCTCCTTTTCGCCAGATTTTGCTTCTGAATCTTTTAATGCTTCTGAATCTTGCTTTCTTTAGACCATACACTTTAATATCTGCCCATCTCGGGGATGGGTCAGCACTCTTGCGTGCAGATGCCAATTTTATTTTTTTCCCTTTTGTTTTTTTAGTCATTTTATATTATTTATTTGTTTCTTGTTTTTTTTCAAAAAAAGTATCTATTTCTTGATTTCCGTATTTTGTTATTTTGCAATTTATTTGTGCAATGTCTTCTGTTATTACTGAGCCACAAACCATTTTCCTCCTTTTTATTCCTTTTTTTTTGTTTTTTATTCCCTGCCCCCTTGATATTAAAATGCGTTTTTTTGAAGCACTAAAAAAACCCTTTCTCATTGGAAACCCGTTTTTGTCAGTTCCGCCTGTAATTTGAAATTTATAGGCAGGAAAATCAATAATTCCTGCATCGAAAACATCTCCTATTTTAAAATTAGTCAATACTTTTATTTTTTTTGTCTTTAATTGTCTTTGATATGTTTTTCCTGATTTTGGATTTGACACTATAATTCTCGTATTTGTCATATATTAAAATTAAGTTAATTATCTTTTTAAATATATGGCAAAAAAACAATATTGAAATTACAACAAGAACAAAATAACAGGAATAACTAAACAGCCCATTAAAATGCTTTGCCTGACATTTGAAAGTTTTGTGTAAATTCCAAGGCAGGTGCCGACAAAGCAAATAAATAATCCATAAAAACCGGAAAAATACAAAATTACAGAACCTGTAAAAACAAGAATAATTATATTAAACAATGTATAATTTATTTTGCTGATATATTTTAGTGCAAAGTCGCCTATTTTCATTACAATAAAAAATGAAATTGAAGCACTAATTGCTCCGACTCCGATAAATAAAATAATATGTTTAAATTCAATTGCCCCGAGTATTTCTCCAATTGCAATCGCACTACCGCTTCTCGCCTTTGTTATTAGGTAAATGCACATTATTGAAATAATCAAATTAATTGTATTTATTGCCCCAAGAGTTGAAATAAAATATTTTGAATTTCCTTTTCCGAATAATTTTTCTGCAAGAAATCCCGACTGGCTGCTTCCAAATCCCGGAAGAAACCCCGCAATAATGCCTGCAATCAAGCCAATAAAACTGGATTTTATTAAATTAATTTTATCAAATAATGGAATTGTTGATTTTTGTTTTGAAATACTTGATTTCTGCCCTATGCTCAATATCAAAAGACAAAATCCAAACAAACCGCTCAACATTGGAAGCAATACATAATTGCTATTAATTGGTGAATTTAAACACAATATCCCATAAATTCCAGACAAGATAAAGCAAAAAAAGGACTTACTCTTGTTTTTTGAAAAATAAAGTATAATTAATATGCACAAAATAAGAATATATGCAATATGATTTGCAATTGATGAATAAATAAAGGGAATAATTTTGTATATTGAAAATACAAAAACCAGTATAAATAACAAATATGCAATCAGGCCACCCGCAGCACTCAAAAAAATTGCTTCTTTTCCTCTTTTTCTTTTTAGCAACCTGTGTGCTGGAAGAACAAACAATACAGTGTCGCTGGACGGCATTCCAAAAACAAGAGAGGGAATAAAATCCAAAAAACTATGTGCAATTGCCATTGAACAAATAAAAACACAAAGCAAAACAGGGCTAAAATTTGTACTGGCAAAAAAAGACATTACAATTATTGCAATAAGATTAATATGTATTGCAGGCAAAAGCCCTGTAAAAATTCCTGCAATAATTCCAAGAAAACAGAAAATAAAAATATCCAATATTAAAATTAAAGGCATATGAATATTCTAATTTATAATTTATTTAAAATTTTAATTTTCAATAATATAGATAATTTCTCTAATATAATTCTCGTTTGTGAATGCTAAAAAAAGCAAAATAATTAAGACAATTACAAACAAAAGCCAATCACTTTCTTTATTATTTTCTTTTGTTTTTTCATGTGCAACATCAATTTTGTCTGCCTATTTAGGATGGCTTTCATTTTTCAATGTTGCTGCTTGATTTGGATATAATTGATTGTGTTTATATAAATTTGCTATTTCACTTATTTTTGTGCCTGAATCAAAAGTAATATTTTGACCTGTTTTTAAACCAGTAAAATGCAGTGGTCTTCCTGTTATTAAATTCCATATCAGGATGATTTTTATTCAAAAAATTAACAAGTTCTACTCTCAGGGTATAGGCAGTGGACTATAACTAATTTTTATTTTTTGCTGGATTTATCTACTTTCATTAAATAATCTATATCTGCGATATGCTCTATCACCATATCTGTATCTGCATCTTCTGTACTATTATAATATATTTATTTGCTATAATTTATTTTATTAATTTTAGAAAAACTATTTATATTTTTGGTTTAGTAAGATAATATGAATATAAAATCAATATTGCTAATTGCAAGTATAATTTGTTTTTTTTCTTTAATTCAAAATGTTCTTGGCTTTGGAATGGATGAGGTCTTTTATGAAGATATTGGTGAAAATCTGCACAGGAATGCTTATGACTTTATATTTCGCGATATTTTGAAATTTCAGACAGATTATATTGATTTAGGCAGCACTCTTTCTGGAAATGAAATTAATGATTTTTCAGATAGTTTTGGTGGCTCTGCATTTAACGGTCCTTCTGGAAATATTGATTCCTGGCTTTACAGAATGTTTTTTGGAAATAATCTACAAATATTAAATGGCTCTCTTCAGCATGATTTTGTCTTTGGACTGCTTATCCCAACAGTGTTTTTATTATTATTTATTTCATTTATGACAAACTCTATATTTAAAACAGGTCCAAAATTGACAAAATTAGTTTATATTTCTGCATTCATTGCAACAATTGTTGGTGGTTTTTACCCTTTAATTGCAGGCATTGCGTTTTCATTTTTTGGAAAACTTCTTGGTGGTTTTTTCATATTTTTGTGGATAAAAGGATTAAAAAAAGCAAGTAAATGGAATGCATGGTTAGATGTGCTTTTTGGAGATACAAGTATTTTTGGAGGTCCTGCAAAGGTTGCTAAAGATTATGCTGTTGCAAATAAAGAATATCAAGATAGTAGAAAAAAAGGAGCTGAAGCAGAAAAAAGCAGGCATGTAATTATGGTTGGCGAAGATGAAGCAAGTGATTAAACATAATCCAAAAATAATTACAATAAATGGACTAACGCAAAATATACTGGATTCCAAAATAATTATTTACCCAACAGATACTTTATTTGCAATCGGGTGCAATGCAAAAAAAGATGATTTGGTGCTGGAAATATTTAAAATAAAAAAAAGGCAATTTAATAAGCCAATGTCTGTAATTGCCCCATCATTTGACTGGATTTTTCAAAATTGCAAAACAAATGAAAATCAAAGAAATATAATTAAAAAATATCTGCCAGGACCCTATACAATAATTTTAGAGAAAAAAGAAAAATCATTTTTGAGAGTTGCAACAGCATATAAAAATACAATTGGAATACGCCTGCTGGACACAAAAATACAAAAAAAAATTAAAAAGACAAATATTGCATTTATTACTACTTCTGCAAATATTAGCAGAGATGAAAAAATTTTAAGAAATTTAAATCATCTAAAAATCGAATT
>NJDR01000025.1 GCA_002254415.1 Candidatus Aenigmarchaeota archaeon ex4484_52 | reverse complement strand
ATCCTGTTGTTTTATTATAAATTTGTAGGATTTTTTTATTCCAAAGAAATAATAAAAAAAGCTTAAATTTTCCAAAAAAAACTTTTATGATTTTCCCATATTATAAATAATATGGGTTTAAATTATAATAGTTTTTGGTTATGTGCAATGTTTACTCAAATGTAGGTAAAACACAAATAAGGCGTTTATATTGTTTTTTCAAAGAAAGTTCTTGCCTGTTCTTATAAAATAATTTCGTTATTTTTCATTCAACAACCCTTGCCAATAATTGGCCTTTATTTACAATTCCGCCGACATTTATGCTCAAAAATCTATGCTGTTTTTTTAATTTTATTTGTTTTTCCTTCAAATTAATTGTATCAATAAAATTTCCCAATAAATTTGATTTTTTCCCCAATCTTTTGTCATTTGGAATAAAAATGCCATTATTTGAAGAATATATTTTTTTTATATTTTCTTCTTTTATATGGGTGGCTTTTTCTGAGATTTTTGGATTTTCGCAGGCAAATTTTATAAATTTTTCAATTATTTCAACACCTTTGTTGAGATAGAAACTATCTATTCGCTTTCCTTCACCTATTTCAACACAAATAGCAATTTTATTTATTTTGTGCATTGCTTCTACAAGCGTATTTCTTATCTCCTTGTGATTAATAAAAAAATCTATCCCTAGATATTTGCATAGTTTTTCTGTTTTTTGCCTGTTGTGTTTGTGCACCCTTACTTGTGGCCAATCGCGTATATTTTTGTTTCCATTGTGCAAATCCAAAACATAATCACAATTTTTTATTATTTGAAATATATTATAGCATATTATTTGAGTAATTGTTCCTGATTTTTTTCCTGGCCAGCATCTATTCATATCCTTGCCATCAATCGGATTTCTTCTTATATTTTCATTAAATGCAACAGGATTTGCAAGAAAAAATATATATAGTTCTGCTTTTCCAATATGTCCTGATTTTTTTAAAAAATGATTTATTATTGAAACAGAAAAAAATTCATCTCCGTGCTGTGTACCAATGATTGCAATTTTTTTATCTGCTTTATTTCCTTTTATATAAATATAAGGAAGCAAAAGATTATTTCCATTTGGATATGCATCTTTAATTATTATTGACTTTAAACACATAAATAAACTTAACTAAAAAAATATTTTATGAAATAATGTTGCTTTGCTTTTTTAATTTCATTAAATATGCAGCAATTTTATTTCTGACGCTCTTGCTTTTAATTAAATTTAAGTCCTTTAACAATTTCTTGTTTTCATCGAAATTTGTTGTTGTTTTGTCTTTTATTAATTTAAATAATCTTTTTGCATTATTTTTAATATACAAAGGCCTGATATTTCCCATAAGTAAATAAAAATAACAAATTATAAAAAACTATAGTATCTTACACTACAAAAATAACTTTTAATAG
The DNA here is from genome assembly GCA_002254415.1 of Candidatus Aenigmarchaeota archaeon ex4484_52. Classification (GTDB taxonomy): domain Archaea; phylum EX4484-52; class EX4484-52; order EX4484-52; family EX4484-52; genus EX4484-52. Next base: position 6,563 of record NJDR01000025.1, on the reverse strand, counting down.
GTGGTGTAAGATACTAGCAGAAAACAAATATCTCTCAAACCCGTTAGATAGCAACAAAATTCAATCGTATCTAATGAGTTGAACCAGAAAATTTATTGTCTATCATAATATTTTGTTTTATGCTATGAAAATTATTTTTTTTATATATATTTTTAAAATTGTTTATTTATTTTAGTTTTATTATGACAAGCAAAAAAAAATTCAAGAGGCATAGACAAGGTCAAACAAATTATAAAAAAAGATATTTACTGTTATTGAGTCAGATTCCGAGATTTTGCATAAGAATTACAAATACAAAAATAATAGCGCAATTAATTGAATATAAAGATTATAAAGATAAAACAATTTGTTCATTTTCTTCAGATATGCTCTCTAAATATAAGTGGATTGGTGCTCATAAAAATATACCCTGTGCATATTTAACAGGCTTCGTTTGTGCTAAATTATGTCTGGAAAAAAACATAAAAAAAGCAGTTGTTGATATTGGTTTGAAAAAGGCACAAAAAGGCGGTCGTTTATTTGGTTGCGTCAAAGGTGCAATAGATGCAGGATTGGATTTAAATGCAAAAAAAGAAATGTTCCCAAAAGAAGATATATTGAACGGAAAATTTATAAAAAAAGAAAAATTGTTTTTGAGTGTGTTTGAAAATATGAAAGCAAGTAAATAACAACCTTTATAAAACTACAAACAAAATAATAAATAACATTTAGAAGTTTTAATAAATAAAATTAAATTAGTTTTTAAATTAATTGAAATTCTGATAAAGATATTTTAATGCTTGTTACTGATAAATATGGACAAAAATGAATTTTTTGAAATATTGCCAAAAACAGCAATGATTACAAAGTGCTGTTTTGAAGGAGCCGATATTGTAATTTACACCAAAAGTAAAGATTTTTTTTTAAACGGGCAAAAAGAGGTAAAAGAAATAGTTTCTAGAGTTCACAAAAGAATAATTATTAAGCCGGATGAAGCAATAATGCTTAATGAAAAAGATGCACAAAAGAAATTAAAAGAAATAATTCCACAGAAAGCAGGTGTGGAAGATATTCTTTTTGAGAAGATTTTTGGAACAGTGATTATACGATGCCAAAAACCAGGTATTGTGATTGGAAAAAACGGAGATATTTTTGCTAAAATAAAAAAAGAAATATTCTGGATGCCTGTTGTACAGAGAATTATAAAAGAGGCATCTCCTATTGTAAATAAAGCAAGAGATATTGTCCATAATGATAGAGATTACAGATTTAAATTTCTAAATGAAATTGGAGAAAAAATACAATTAAACAAGGGTCCAAAAAAAGAATGGGTTCGCCTGTCTTTTCTTGGTGGCTCTCGTGAAGTTGGCAGATCTTGTTTGCTTTTGCAGACAAAGGAGTCGCGTGTGCTTCTTGATTGCGGTGTTGGACAGGCAACAGAAAATATAAATCCATATATTGATGCTCCTGAATTTAATATTGATGAACTCGATGCAATTATTGTATCTCATGCCCATATTGACCACAGCGGTTTTGTGCCATATTTATATGAATATGGCTATAAGGGCCCTGTTTATTGCACGCTGCCAACAAGAGACATTATGACTTTACTTCAATTAGATATATTTGATATTAATAAAAGAGAAGGAAAGCAAAAATTATATTCAATAAAAAGTATAAAAGAGCAAATAAAGCATTCAATTACTTTGGACTATAATGAAGTATGTGATATTACAGGCGATATGAGGATTGTTTTTCAAAATGCAGGGCATATTTTGGGCTCATCGCAAACACATATTCATATTGGAGAAGGCCTGTATAATTTGCTTTATACAGGAGATATAAATTCAAGTTCATGGCTTTTTGACAGAGTATATACTGATTTTAACAGGATTGAAGGACTGATAATGGAGAGCACTTATGGAGGGCAAGAAGATATAACTCCAACAAAACAAGATGCAGAAAATATGCTTCTTGAAAATATTTTAAATACAATAAAGAGAAGAGGGAAATTATTAATACCTTCTTTTGGAGTTGGAAGAGCACAGGAAGTAATGCTTATTTTATCAAAAATTCTGCCTGATGCAAAAATAAATATTCCTGTCTATCTTGACGGAATGATCTGGGATGTTACAAAAATACATATCACTTATCCAGAATTTTTATCAAAGCAAATCCAGGAAAAAATATTTAGAAATGAAAATCCTTTTGAAAACCCAATGTTTTTGAATGTCCAGACAAAAAACCAAAGACAGGAAGTAATTGATGAAGATAAATCATCAATAATTATTGCAACTTCTGGAATGGTAAATGGAGGGCCAATAATGGAATATTTAAGAAAAATGATTGGAGACGAAAGGCATACTCTTGCATTTGTTGGATACCAGGCAGAATCTACTTTGGGTGCAAAAATACAAAGCGGTGCAAATGAAATACCTCTTGAGACAACAAAAGGAGAAATAAAATATACTCCTGTTAAAATACAGGTAGTAACAATAAGAGGAATTTCAGGACATGCAAATAGATCTGAATTAACAAATTATCTTTGCAATTTAAGGCAAACACCAAATAAAATTATGTTCAATCACGGAGAGCGCGGAAAAAGCCTTAATTTGTCCAGTTATACGCACAAACAATTTAAAATAGATACTTGCGTTCCGAGAAATTTGGATTCTATTAGATTGATTTGAATTTGAATAATTTATCAATTAGCATTAGCAATCAATAAATTATTTTCAATATTTTTTTAAATCATTTAAAATACTCGATTCTTGTCTTTTATTGCTTTGATTCTTCTTTTTTTGTTTGTTTTGTTTTTCGCTCAAAATCCGGTTTAGTTTTTTTTCTAATTCAATTTGTTTATTGTAGATATTTATGAAACAAAGCCATACTTGTATTATTGCCTGATTTTTGCCTTTTATTATTTGGTCATATTGATGAATATTCTCTAAAATAAGATTCAGTGAATTTCTATCTTTTTTTGTCAATTTTTCTATCCAATCCATATTTAAATATTTTAATCATTATAATTTTATTAATCCAAACTACTAACACTTATTTTTGCTTGTTGCGTTTCAAAATAAGCATATTTGCTTGTTAATTCAATAATTACTGAATTTTTATCTTTTACATCTTTGTAATTATAATCAAGAGTGCAATAAAATGTTATTTTTCCATTAACTAATCTAACTTTATCTTCATCATCACATTTAATTCTAAAATCAGAATCAGTTGTTTCTATTTCAAATTCAAAATTATTAATATCCTTTGCTTCTGGGTTTTGAGTGCATCTGTTAATATTAGAGACCAAGCCGTCTTCATTATTTTTTACTTCAAACACAAGTGTAATTGGATTATTGTTTTTTGTAATAAATAATGGTTGTTTTGATAATGGAGAGACACTCAAAGGAGATGCAGAATTTTGGAAAAAAGGCAATGATTTTTTGTATTTTCCTTGTTCTATTTCTTTTTGTTTATCAAAAGAATCAATAATATTATATTTAAAAATTGTTTGTGTTTTATATAAATAACACATTTTAATTTCAGCATTATAAGTAATATGCGTATTTTTTTCTTTTAGTTCAGGGGCTGTTAATTCAAAAAAACTCTCTTCTTTCCCACCGGGAACATCCTGTTGTTTTTTTTCTAAATTGTCAATTTTTTTGAAATCTTTTTTTGCTGTCCATTTATCATCAAGCATTTGAAGATATAATTCAACATCACTATCAAAGTCGCCGTTATTTTGGACGACATACATTAATTTTGTTGTTTCACCAGATGAAATTTTGTTTGGAAGAAAAGACACACCAGATAATTCAACTCCGTTTCCCTTAGAATAAGTTGTGTTTTTATTGCCAACACAGCAGGATAAAAATAAAATAAAAACAACAATAAATAAAATATAATTTTCTTTTTTAAATACAATTTTCATTATTTTTTATTGTATATAAATTTTTAAACATACAATAAAAAAGTTAAAATATTCTATTAAATTTTTAATAATATGCAATATATTTATTTATGGTAAAAATAAGAGATGCTGATGCAGAGGCAAGAATGTATAAAAATGTATTTGTTTGTATGAAGTGCAATGCAAAAACAAAAGGAAAAACAAAATTGAATTTAAAATGCAGAAAATGTGGTGCAAAGGCAATGCGTCTTGCAAAAAAAGCAGTTAAAAAAGCTTAATTTCAAAAAAATTAAAGGTGATAATATTCTTGTCGGAGAAGTAGAAGGCAAAACAACAACGCATTTATTTAAATTCAGGGCATATAGAAATATTAAAAAAATGGATTTTGTTGTTGCAAAATCCAAGGATAATAAATGGATTTTAGCACAGATTACAGAAATTAATATTTACCCGGATGAAAAAATTATTGCAAGTTGCAATATTTTAGGAAGGAGAGAAGATGGATTGCTTAAAATTCCAAGAATGCCGATAAAGCCGTCAAGTTTGATTTATCAGGCAAGCGAAGAGCAAATAAGAGAAACACTTTGCCTGAAAAAAAATGGATTATACTTGGGCAAACTTGAATCAACAACAGATGTTAAATTCTATATTGACCCTGATAATGCAATTACAAAACATATTGCTATTTTAGCACAAACTGGTGCTGGTAAAAGTTATACTGTTGGTGTTTTAATAGAAGAATTATTAGAGAAAAATATTGCAGTTGTAATAATTGACCCTCATGGTGAATATTCATCTTTGGCAATTAAAAACACAAACGCAAAAAAAACCGACTTACAATATTATGAAATTGAGCCAAAATCATACAGAGTGTCAGAATTTAGCCCAGATACAAATATAAATAAAGAAGCATCTAAATTAAGTTTTTCAGATATCGGCTTAGAAGCAAATGAAATAATAGGTATATTTCCTGCAAAACCAACGCCAACTCAAACCGCGTTATTATTTGGAGTAATAAGTGAATTAAAGCAGGTAAAAGAAAATTATACTCTAACAGATATTATTAATTATGTTCAATCAACAGAATCAACTGCAAAAATCAATTTAATTAATCTTTTGGAACTTGCAAAATCATCTAATTTGTTTTCAAAAAAGCCAACCTCTCTTAATGCTCTTGTAAATAGAGGAAATGCAAGTGTTATTAATTTAAAAGGAATAAATAGTCAAACAGCACAAATATCTGTATCAAAATTAATAAATACTCTTTTTTCTGCAAGAAAAAGCAATAAAATTCCTCCATTGTTTTTAGTAATTGAAGAAGCACATAATTTCTGCCCTCAAAATGAAGTATTGTGCACTTCTAAAATTATAAGAACTATTGTTTCTGAAGGAAGAAAATTTGGATTTGGCGTTGCAATAATAAGCCAAAGGCCTGCAAGAGTTGATAAAAATGTTTTATCTCAGGCAAATACGCAAATTATTTTAAGAGTGAAAAATCCAAATGATTTAAAGGCAATTAGCTATGCAGAAGGAATTACAAAGCAGGCAGAAGAAGAAATAAAAAATCTGGCATCAGGGGTTGCATTGATTTTGGGCTGCGAAATTCCTTTGTTTGTAAATATCCGTACAAGAAAAACAAAGCACGGCGGCCAGACGCAAACCCTTCTTGAGTCCAAAAAAACACAAAAAGATGAAAAAATCTATTTTAAAATAAATGAAAAATACCTGAAAAATAAAGACAAATCAATAAAATACATTTTTGTGCCATGCTATGAAATACGCATTAAAGACAAATTATTTTTGTTTGATGCAATAAAGGGAAATTTGCTGTTTAAAAACAATAATGATGAAATAAAAAATATTGAATTAAAAATTACAAGTGATGAAAAAAAAATCATTAGTGTTTTAATAGAAGAAGATTGTTCAGAAGATGAATTATTCAAAAAAACAAAATTATTATTTGATGATTTTAACAGAGCAATTGCAAGTATGACAAAAAAAAATATTATAAAGCAAAATAAAAATAAAATGTGTTTAAATATTCAGACAATACCTGATTTGCAAAAGCAGATATTTGATAAAAATTTATTTGAATTTAATATAGAATTTCTAGATATCAAAATAATGGCACCAAAAATATTGTCAAATATTGGGATAAAAAAAAATGCAGAAATTACTTTGGTTTATTATCCTTATATTAATATTTGTGATGTTTTAATTGATGCTACGAAGGAATAATTAATATAGTAAAGATATATGTTTTTTACCAGTATTTAATCTATGGGTGATTTTATATCAAAGGTACTAAAAATCGTTAAGAAGATCCCAAAAGGCAAAACAACAACTTATAAGAAAATTGCAATAAAACTTGGAAATCCAAACCTTGCAAGAGCAGTTGGCAATGCTTTAAATAAAAATCCAAATCCAATAAAAATTCCATGCCACAGGGTTGTTAGATCAAATGGTTTTGCTGGCGGCTATGTTTCTGGAACTACAAGAAAAATATATCTGCTAAAAAAAGAGGGTATTGAATTTGAAGGAGAAAAAATATTGAATTGTGTTGTTTCAAATGTGTAAATAACACACATTTATCTCTATTTTTTAAACAAAACATATTTTTAAAATCTTTTTTCAAAATAAGATTCCCTGATGGTTTTTAATTTATTTATGCTTT
>NJDR01000024.1 GCA_002254415.1 Candidatus Aenigmarchaeota archaeon ex4484_52 | reverse complement strand
CTAAATAAATCTCTATCGAGGGAAACTAACAGGAATTTAACAGTTCCGACCCTTGCAGGTTTCTCATGTGTAACTTCAACACATGTCTCTATATGGTATTCTGCTCAAAGCAACAACACCAAAAGACATCTGAGGAGTTCTTCCATACAATTCTATGAGTCGTATATGGTTGTATCTATACTTAAACATCTCAAATCTGTATTACAATAAGGCATTCTCTATTACTCTGTTGGATAACAATTTGTGTAAGTATCCCAAGAGTAGTTATGTGCCATCCAACTGCCAGAGCTGTTGAGGTGTTCTCTTTGCCAGCGAATCCATCTTCAACTTTAAAGAAAAGTTGGAGACGCAAAAAAATGTTTTCTTACGCAATCCAATAATCTCTTCTTCAATATCTTTTCATCATCTCTTCAAAGTTTTGCGAGAATTTTTACATGATATCTTCTCTCTAAAAATTTCTGAATTTTGGCATAGAATTTGCATGTCTTTCTAAGTTTAATGGCTTGTTTTTTAATATATTCCTTTCTCAAGTGCACCACCCCTTTCTTTTAATAAAGAAAGAGGAGATAAATATATTGAACCTGTAATCATGATCCAAATGCATATTTTTTATTATAATATTCCTGTATTTTGTTATGCACTTCTTCAAAGGATGTTATTTTTTTATTTAATAAATATTTTAGATATTTTTCTCTTGATTTTATTTCTTCAATGCATTTGTCTTTGTTAATTCCATATTCTTCTGTTATTTTGTCAAGACAAATAAAAACACTCTCTTCACTCTCTATGAATTCGTCTTTTTTTGCATCCCATTTGTAAGGCATTCTAAAAATTACATTTCCGTCTCTTTCTATTTTTTCAATAAAATTGATTTCTTTTAGTCGCCTTGCTGATTTTCCAAATTTGGTTGCTCTTGTAATTAAAATTACATAATCCAATATCTGTACCATTGTATTTGACAAATTTATTGGAGGGCTTTGCAATCTTTGGATAATTTCCTGTATTGATCCGCCATGCATTGTTCCAAATGAAGGATGGCCTGATGCCATTCCCTGAAATAAAACAGATGCCTCTTTTCCTCTGACTTCTCCAATTATGATATAATCTGGATTCTGCCTAAATGACTCTTTTAGCAAATCAAACATAGTAATCCCTCCGTATTTTCTGCCATATGCATCTATTTGTCCAAAGCCGGTTCGCGATACATTTGGAACCCAATTTTTGTGCAATAGATTTAATTCTCTTGTATCTTCAATAGAAATTATTTTATATTCAGGTGGAATAAACAAAACAAAAGAATTAAGAAGAGAAGTTTTTCCTGCACTCGTTCCCCCACAAATAAGTATATTTTGTTTATGTTCAATCACAAACCACAAAAAAGCACCAATATTAATAGGTATTGTTTTATTTTGTATTAAATCGATTATACTAAACGGAATATGTCTGAATTTTCTTATTGTATATGTTGGTCCATGGGTGCTTATATCTTCTGAGAGCATTGCATTAACTCTTGAACCATCTGGAAGAGATGCATCCAAAACTGGCTCAGCATATGATACATATCTCTCGCATCTCTCTGCTAATTTTATAATAAATGACTTTAATTCAGATTCATCCTTGTATTCAACATTTGTCTGCAAATTTCCGTATTTTTTATGGGCAATGTAAATAGAAATATTAATTCCATCGCAACTTATGTCTTCAATATAAGGATCATTCATTAATGGCTCAATTTTCCCCAAACCAACGAAATTTACATAAATTGTATATAATAAGCGAATGTATTGACCTGATTTTAAAGAAATTCCAAATTCTACTAAAATATCATTTATTTTTTTTTTTAAATATGAAATTTTGTCTTCATTTGTTTTCAAATCATTTATATTAATATCAATTGTTTTTATTAATGCATCTTTTATTGTATTGTATATTTCAATCTCTTGTTCTTCTAAAATTGGCTCTTCTACAAAATATTTTAATTCTTTTTTATCCTCACTCAATTTTATACGAGCATAAGCATAGGGATAAATAAGCGGATAAAAAACATTAATTTTATTTATTGATTTTGTTTTACTCAAGATACTGACATTTGGATTTTTTCCTAATTTAAAACTATTGATTTCATTTGTTCTGTCAATATCTCTTTGTTTTATTTGTTGCAATTTTCTTCTCAATAATCCTCTTATTTTAATTCCAAAACCAAGCATATTTATTTTCACAATATAATTTTAAAAAGATAAAATATTTAATTATATCTATAGCGAGGTAGAGCAGTTTGGAGTGCTCGTTGGGCTCATAACCCAAAGGTCGTTCGTTCGAGTCGAACCCTCGCTATTTTTATATATTGCGATAGTAGTCTAGAGGTATGATTTCGCCTTGCCAAGGCGAGGGCCCGGGTTCGATTCCCGGCTATCGCATTTATATAAAACTTTAAAAATACAAAAGATAAAAATAGATATGAAAACAAAAATAGATCTTAGTTTAGACAATCGCATAATAAAAAAAATAACTGAATGGAAGAGAAAGAACAATATTGGCTCAATTGAGATGGGGATTGAAGAAATACTTAATTCCTATTTTCAAAATCAAATAATAAAAGAAGCAATAATATTGATTGGAGGAAAAAAGAGAAGAACAGAAGAAGAATTAAAAAACATAATAAATATAATGGAAAAAAATATATTATTCTTAAAAGAAAATAATATTTCAACAATATATCTTGTGACAAATTATTTTCACAATATTTACAAACAAATAGGTAATGGAACAAAATATGATTTAAAAATAATTTATAAAATAGAAAAAGAGCCACAAGGGACAGCAGGAGCAATACGCGATGTGCAAAAAGAAATAGACAACAGATTTATTTTATGTTATGGAGATTCATATTCGCAAGTCAATATAAATGAAATTATAAAAAAACACATTAACACAAAAGCAATAGTTACTGCTGCAATAACTACATCTGATGATACATCGCAATATGGTGTTGTAAAACTCGATGGCGATAATGTTGTAAGTTTTGTTGAAAAGCCAAGACAAACAAATACAAAACTTATCAGCACTGGTTTTTTCGTAATTGAAAAAGAAATATACAAGTATATTCCTTCTTTTATTGAAAAAAACTATGTTATGTTAGAGGACTTATTTGAGCAAATAAAAAATCAAAATAAATTAATTGGATATATTTATCCAAGATAAATAACAATAGCAAAAAACAAAAAAATTAATGGATTCAATTACACTACTTGGATTAATAGCCGCCTTTTTGACAACAATAGCTTTAATTCCGCAATTTCTAAAAATCTATAAAACAAAGCAAACAAAGGACATATCTATTGGAATGTATATATTGTATTGTTTTGGTTTTTTATCATGGTTAATTTATGGATTTGGAATAAAAAGCACTCCAATAATTCTTGCAAATATTTTTGCATTAACATTTTCTTTGATAATACTTTATTTTAAAATAAAATACAAATAAAATTATTTCAAATATATGTTTGATTTTTTCAAAAAAAAAATAACAGAGACATTTAAAACCATAAAAAAAACAGCAATAGAGCATAAAATTACGCAAAAACAATTAGATGATTTTTTTTACAAAATTGAATTGATTTTACTGGAAAATAATGCTTCTTATGATGCAACAAATGAAATAATAAATAATGCAAAAAAACAATTAATAGACAAAAATATAAACATCTTTAAAACAAAATATTTTTTGGAGAATGCAATAAAAAATTGTCTTTTTGATATTTTAAACAAAGACAAAATTAATATAATTGAAAAAATAAAACAGGCAAACAATAATGGGCGCCCTTATGTTATCTTGTTTCTAGGGTTTAATGGTACCGGCAAAACAACTAATCTTGCAAAATTGGGCTATTTATTAAAACAAAATAATTTTAAATGTGTATTTGCAGCAGGGGATTCATTTAGATATGCTGCAATTGAGCAATTAAAAAAACACGGAGGAAATCTAAATATTCCTGTAATTGCTCACAAATATGGTGCTGACTCTGCTGCTGTAATTTTTGATGCAAAAAAATATGCTGTTAGTCATAATTTAAATGTGGTTTTGTGCGACACAGCTGGCAGAGTCCATACAGACAAAAATCTTTTAGAAGAATTAAAAAAAATAATAAGAGTAAATAATCCTGACTTAAATATTTTAGTTGCAGAGGCAATTACTGGCTCTGATATTGAGAATCAGGTAAAGCAATTTAGCGAAGTTGGAATTGATGGCACGATTTTAACAAAAACAGATATTGACAAAAAAATCGGCTCTGCAATATCTGTTTGCTATATTTCTAAAAGACCTATTTTATATTTGTCTTTTGGACAAAAATACACTGATTTAATTGAATTTGATGCTAAAAAGGCATTGGAAAATATTTTTAAGTTTTAAACATTTATAAAATTATCACGCATTAATTATAAATTATAATATAATATAATATAATATATTACGAAAATAGAAGACGGAAAAAATATGTCAAATAAAGAGCGCATATCCATAACTTTGGATGAAAATATTATTTCTTGGCTGGACAGGAAAAACGGAAACAACAATAAAAATAGATCTCAAATAATAGAGAAAATATTGATAAAAGCAAAAAATGAATCAAGCATAAATCAGGCAGTTATTCTTTGTGGCGGTCTTAAAAATAAATTTTTGGTGTCAATGAATATTATTGACAACAAGCCGGTCTTGGAGCATATAATTAATTACTTAAAGGCACAGGGAATTGGAGATATTATTTTAATTGTAAATTATGATTATGAAAAAATAATTTCTTATTTTGGAAAGGGTATAAAATTTGGCGTTTGCATTAGATACATAATAGAAGACAAGCCACAGGGAACAGCAGGTTTTTTAAAATCAGCAAAAGGAATGATCAGCAAGAGTTTTGTTCTTTTATATGGAGATGTTTTATGCAATATTGATATAGATGATATGTTTAAAACACACAAAAATGCAAAAGCAATTGCAACTATTGGTCTTACAACTTCATCAGATACAAGTTCTTACGGGGTTGTAAAATTAAAAGGAAACAAAATAACTGGTTTTATAGAAAAGCCAATATTGGGAAAATCACCGAGCAATTTGATAAATGCAGGTGTCTTTATTATTGAGCCAGAAGTATTAAATCAAATTTCTCAAAATCAAGACAAAATTATGATTGAAAATTTATTTAAGCACTTTATTGAGCAGAAAAAATTAGCGGGCTATGTTTATGACGGAAAATGGTTTCATTTTGAAAATAAAGATAAATAAGATTAGAGGGTCGAGCAATAAATGAATTTTTTAAAAATTGATGATTTTAATGTATCTGGAAAAACAATTCTTGTAAGAGTTGATTTAAATTCTAGCTTAAATGAAAATAAAGAGCCGCAGGACAATATCAAAATAAAATATAATTCAATTACAATAAAGCAGCTCTCTGATTTGGGTGCAAAAGTAGTTGTAATGTCTCATCAGGGGCGTGCAGGCGATGATGATTTAATTTCTATGGAAAAGCATGCAAAATTGCTTTCAAAACACACAGAAAAAGAAATTAAATATATTGATGATATTTTTGGAACTTATGCTAAAAATTCTATTAAGTCGATGAAGAATGGAGATATAATTTTGCTTGAAAATGTAAGATTTAATGCAGAAGAAAATTTATTGAAAGAAAATCAGCATAAGACACATCTTGTATCTCAATTAAGCCCTTTGTTGGATTATTATGTAAATGATGCTTTTGCTGTAAATCATAGAACTAATGCCTCTTTGATTGGATTTCCAGAAGTGCTGCCAAGTTTTGCAGGAAGAATATTGCAAAGGGAATTAGAGGTCTTGACAAAAATAATGAATAATCCAAAAAGACCATCTGTATTATTATTAGGCGGAGCTAAGACAAATGATTCAATTAAAGTAATAAAGCAAATGCTATTCTCAAATGCAGCAGATATTGTGCTGACCTCAGGTCTTGTTAGTCTATTGTTTTTGGTTGCTGACGGAGTTAATATTGGAAATGCAACACATAATATTTTAATCAAGAAATCAAACAAAGACATAAAATTGGCAAAAAAAATTTTAGAAAAATTTAAGAATAAAATTTTGATGCCTTTGGATTTTGCGATTTGTGTTGATAATAAAAGAATTGAATTACCAATATCTAATCTTCCAATAGATTATCCGATTTTGGATATTGGCGAAAAAACAATAAAAAAATATAAAGATATTATTTTGAATGCCGGAAATGTTATTGCAAATGGACCTGCTGGTGTTTTTGAAAAAAAACAATTTGAAAAAGGAACGCAGGAATTATTTGAGGCAATGCATAAAAGCAAGGCATTTGATGTTTTTGGAGGTGGGCACACAGCACTTGCTCTTGAAAAATTTGGTTTGCTTGAAAAATCAAGTCATGTCTCTACTGGCGGTGGCGCCTTTATTTTATATATTTCTGGAGAAAAACTTCCTGGCGTAAATGCTCTAATTAATTCAGCAAAAAAACATCATCGTTTGATTACAAGAATAAAATAAATTTAATTTTAAGATTTATAAAAATATTTATTAATATTGATTATGAATTTAATTAATGATTTAAAAAATCCAAATCCACCAGAGGAAATATTGTGTGTAATTGAAATACCAAAAAATTCATCTAATAAATATGAAATATGCCACAGAACAGGGGTTCTTTTTTTGGACAGGGTTTTATATTCATCTATTGTTTACCCCTGTGATTATGGCTTTATTCCGCAAACTCTTGCAGGTGATGGAGATCCTCTTGATTGCCTTGTAATTACATCTAATAAAAATATTCCAAAAACAGCAATTAAAGTAAGACCAATTGGAATGCTCATTACAAAAGATGAAAACGGAGAAGATGAAAAAATTTTAGCAGTCCCGGTAAATAAAATTGATCCGAGATTCAAGCACATTAAAGATATAAAAGATGTTCCAGAGCACCTGCTTGCAGAAATAAAATATTTTTACGAACATTATAAAGATCTTGAGCCAAATAAATGGGTAAAGGTTGAAAAATGGGAAAATGTTACTGAAGCAAAAAAACAAATAAATTTAGCTTTGGAGAAATTCAGGGAAAAATATTAAAATGTCAGAAGAAAAAAAACAGGACTTATTGAATCAAATAGCAAGCAAATGCAAATTAGGAAAAGAAGAAATAGAGGTAAAAATAATTCAAAAAATAAAAGAACTTGATAATATTGTCTCTTTTGAAGGTGCGGCATATTTAGTGGCACATGACTTAAATATTTCTATTATTGATAAAAATGAAATAATTGTAAAAATAAAAGATATCTCAAAAACAATGTTTAATTTTACACTTTGGGGAAAAATCATTCAATTATTTGATGTAAATGAATATAAAACAGAGAGAGGCGAAGGAAAAGTCCAGAATTTAATTATTGCAGATGATACAGGCTCTATTGGAATATCTTTGTGGAATGATGTTATTGACAATATAAACATAAAAACAAAAGATGTCGTGAAAATTCAAAATGCAAGCATAAAGCAAAATAATTTTGGAAATCTTGAAATAAGATGTTTTGATAAAAACAATATTACTGTAGATAATGAAAAAACAATAAATATTGATGAGACGAAAATAAATATTTCATCAAATAGACCAGACAATGAAATAGAAGGGGATTATTATCTTATATCATTAAAAAAAAAACCAATAATATATTATTTATGTCCTGTTTGCAGAAAAAAATTAATTAATGGAATCTGCCAAATGCATGGAAAAGTAGAGGGAAATCTTTTTTTGGTATTGAGTGGAATAATAGATAATGGAATTGAGAGAAAAGATGCTGTTTTTTTCAATACAATGGTATATGACATTCTTGGAACAAAAGATCTTGAAAAAATAGAGCAAATTGAACATCTTCCAAATTATATGAATTTATTGTGCATAGGAAATTTTTATCATTTAACAGGAAATGTAAAAGAAAACAATTTTACAAAAGAAGATGAAATAATTGTAAGAAAATTAGAATTAGTTGATGTTGCAAAAAAAGTAAATGCCTTAGAGCAGGAATTTAGCGGTTTTGAAAATGCAAAAGTATAATTAAACATGAAAAAATATAATAATGCTAAATGGCTATACTTTTTGTGGGTAGATGGAGCAATAATAAAATATCAAAATGCCTTGTTGTAGGAAAAAACAACATTGCAAATAGATTAATCTGTTGCAAGATAAAATATTCACAGACAACAGATGCTGGAAAAAAGGAAAGCTAAGAAAATACACACCAGAAGCAAAAGAACAAATTATGCAAATAAGAAAGGACT
>NJDR01000023.1 GCA_002254415.1 Candidatus Aenigmarchaeota archaeon ex4484_52 | reverse complement strand
GGAATTTTAGAGGGAGCGTCAACCGGAACCGGAAGAGGCAAAGAGGTTTTGTGTGCTGCAAGATGCGCTGATTTATTGATGATTATTTTAGATATTAAAAAATACAAATCCAAAAATATAATTGAAAAAGAATTATACAAGAGTGGTATTTTTGTCAATAAAATTCAAAAGAAAATATTAATAAAAAAAACATTGCGAGGGGGGATAAATATAAAATCCATTTGCAGGCAAAAATTAGACAAAAATACAATTGCAGAAATTTTCAGGATGCATAAAATCGCAAATGCAGAAATTATTTTATTTGATGAAACAGATATCGACGACTTGAATAATGCAATTTTAAAAAATAGAATTTATGTTCCGTGTATTTTTGTTTATAATAAAATAGATACACTAAATAAAATAAAATTAGAAAAAATAAAAAAAGAAATTCTAAATCAAGATGAAAAAGATAACCAAAATTATATTTTTATTTCTGCACAAAATCAAAATCTGAATGATTTAAAAAAACTAATTTTTTCAAAATTAAATTTAATTGCGATTTATACAAAAAAACATAACAAAGATGCAAATCTTGAAAATCCATTAATTTTAAAAAAAGGTGCTACAATTTACGATGCCTGCAAAAAAATACACAATGACTTTTTGGACAATATTAGTTTTGCAAAAATATGGGGCTCTTCAAAATTTGACGGGCAAAGAGTTGGCCTGAATTACAAACTTCAAAACAATGATATTGTTGAATTGTGCTTTAAAATTTAATCTCAAAAAATATCTTTTTGTAGTTGTTTAATGTCTTCAAATAATATTACCTTCATTCCAAGTTCTTTTGGTTTTTCAAGATTTATTTGCTTATCATCAATATATGTAATTTCTTCTGCTTTAAAATTAAATTTCTCTAAAAATTTTTCATAGATTTCTTTGTCCGGCTCCAATAAATGCACTTCATAAGAAAAAAGACCAAAATCAAATAAACCTCTAATATTGAATTTTTTGTCCAAATATTTTGCCATGTCTTCTGGGCTATTGGAAAGAAAGCCGACACGAATTTTGTCTTTTTTTAATTTTTTAATAAATTCAATTACTTCTTTATTTAAAATATATGAATCAAAAAATATATTTTTTATTTCTTCTATATTTTTAACATTTAGTTTTTCTTTTGCTTTTTGCCAAAACTCATCACATTTCATTGTTCCTTTCCTATAATCTTGGGAAAAAGAGCCCTTTAAAACAGATTCAATTATTTCCTTATCAATATTGTATTTTTCATTGATTTTTTCAATTGCTATTTTTAATCCATTACTGAAAACCACACCGCCCAAATCAAATACAATAATCATTTTCTTTTTCTTTTCTTCATCAGTTTTCTTTTTTAACTCCATTTCAAGTTTATTTATATTCTTTTCCAATTGCATTACATCAGAGAAATATTTCATTATTTTTACTTTAATTCCAATAGATCCTTGTTTTAATATTGCCATTACTTTTTTTTCATCTGTGCATGTTTTTGCAGGGTCCCCGCATTTTTTTAAATACCCTTTGTAGAATTTATCTCCTCTGCTCCTTGAACCGCTTATTTTTCCATTAATATCTATTTGAACCCCTATTGCTCCTGAATTCATTATTTTATTAATAATAAATGAAACAATTTTCCTGTGCTTTATTCCTTTTTCCATTGATCTTGCAATTTGATTTGCCATTAAACTTGCATCTAAATAAGGATTGTCAATACCATATACATCTATTTTTAGATTTTCAATATTAAATCTTGAAATTATGCTTTGCTTTAATTGCATTAATTTTGAACTTCTAAATCCAATAATGCTTGCAGGTCTTTGGCTGTAAATAATCACATGAGTGTAAAGAGGGGTTTTCTTGATTATACAATTCGTTATTTGATCTTGCTTTAATTCATCAATTATATATCTGTTTATCTGCTCTTTTTGAACGCCGTTGGATATAAATTTTTTTTCAATCATATTATTATTTTGATTAATTTTTTTCCTCTCCTATTATTGAGACAGAAACATTTTTTCTTTTATGGTTATTCAATGATGTTTTTCTGCGTCTTGTAAATTTAAATGCCTTAGCAACAAAAACATATTTTATTATTAATTTTTTCTCATCCAATCCCTTATCAATTGCATTTTTTTCCAATGTATTTAGCAAATTATCAAAGGATTTACACACATTTACTGGATATCTTCCAATAATGCCGCCCAATCTGTGTCCTGCTGATTTTTTGTATTTTGTAAATCTAATTGCCTTTTTTTTTTCAATTGAATTTTTTAATAAATCTCTTGCTTTTTTTAAATTAATTCCTTTTATATTTCTTCCAACTTCAACACTATATTTTCTTGAAATTGGCAAATTTTTTCCAAGCACTTTGCTTGTTATTTTTTGATTTAATTTATTTTGCTCTATTGAATATCCTTTTGTCATATTAATTTATTATTTGTTAATTGAAATTAATTTTAAAAAAATATGTAATAATTGGTATTAATGAATTATGGAAAATAGAATAATCGCAGAAGTAGTAGAATTATTAGAGCATTCACAAACCAAGGGAATCACAAAAATAAAGTGTATGATTTTGGATGAAGAAAATAAAAACAAACTCCTTGTTAGAAATGTAATAGGACCTATTCAAAAAAAAGATATATTGATATTGCCCAAAATAGATGCTGAATCAGGAACACATAGATAAACTAATAAAATAAAATAAAATATGAAATGTAATTTTTGTTTAAAGGAATTCAAAAATAAAGGACATATGATTATTAAAAATGACAATAGTATTTTATATTATTGTAGTTCTAAATGTATGAAAAATGCAAAAATAAGAAATCAAAGAAAAACAAAATGGATTAAACAAAATATAAAACAAAATATATGAAAAATACAGAAATAAATTTTTTCAATAAATGGTCTGTCAAGGATATTAAAATAACAGATTCCGGACTTCAAAAATACATTAATTTAACGCCAGTATATTTTCCAAAAACAGGAGGAAAAAATACAAAAAGCCCTTTTGCAAAATCAAAGACAAGCATAATTGAGAGATTGATAAACAGGTTGTTTGTTGTGGGACACAAGGGGAAAAAACATAAAATAACTTCTGGGACTAATGTTGGAAAAACTATAAGAGCAATGAATTCTGTCTATAAGGCATTTGAAGATATTGAATTAAAATTAAAAAAAAATCCGATAGAAGTGCTTGTAATGGCAATACAAAATAGTGCTCCAATAGAAGAGGTTGTTTCATTCCAAAGAAGAGCAATTGTTGTAAGAGATATTACCTTAACATCACCACAAAGAAGGGTTGATTTAGCACTAAGACATATTTGCCAAGGAACTTACCGTAATTCATTTAATAAAAAAACCACTCTTTGGCG
This sequence comes from Candidatus Aenigmarchaeota archaeon ex4484_52, assembly GCA_002254415.1. GTDB lineage: Archaea > EX4484-52 > EX4484-52 > EX4484-52 > EX4484-52 > EX4484-52. Next base: position 9,230 of record NJDR01000023.1, on the reverse strand, counting down.
TGCATTGAGCCAGGAAATAATAAATGCATATAATAATAATTCAAATAGTTATGCTATTTTTGAGAAAGAGAGAAGAGAAAAAGAAGCAATGGGTGCAAGATAAAAAAACTTTTGCTTCACAAAAGTTAAACATAACTATTAGATTGTTATAATTGGCTTAAAGTTAATTTTATAGTTTATATACAATAAAAATGGAAAAAATACAAACAAGAGCAGATGAACTCGCAAAAGAGCACAAGGAAATTTCTGTTGCAGAATTTTTTGAAAAAAACAAACATCTTTTGGGATATGAAAACCTTCAAAAATCTCTTTTAACATGTGTTAGAGAAGCAGTTGATAATGCATTAGATGCCTGTGAAGAAATGAATGTACTTCCAGACATTTATATTGAAATCAAAAAAATCAAGGAAAACAGATTTAAATTAATTGTAGAAGACAATGGACCCGGAATTGTAAAAGAGCATATTGCAAATATTTTTGGTAAACTCTTATATGGCTCAAAATTTCATAAATTGCAGCAATCAAGAGGACAGCAGGGAATTGGAATATCAGCGAGTGTTTTATATTCGCAATTGACAACTGGAAAAGATACAAAAATTTATTCTAAAATTGGGGATGGAAAAGTCCATATTTATGAATTGCATATTGATACAAAAACAAATAATCCTGTTATTGCAAAAGAGACAACAATTTATGGAAACGGACGGGGAACAAGAATAGAAATGGAATTAAAGGGAAAATATATGAAAGGAAAACGCTCTGTTTATGATTATTTGCAGCAGACAGCAATAATGAATCCAGCTTCAAAAATCGTATTTATTGACCCTAATTCAAAAAAATATTTATTTGACAGGGTAGTAAATAAATTAGCTAAACGGCCAAAAGAAATAAGGCCTCATCTTGCAGGAATTGAGCATGGAACTCTAAAAAAGATGCTAAAACTTACAAAAGCAAGAAATATTGTATCTTTTATTACAACAGAATTTAGCAGGATTGGAAAGACAACTGCACTTGAGATTGTAAAAAAAGCAGAAGTTGATGAGAAATTGAGTCCAAAAAATTTAAGTTTTGGAGAAATTGAAAAAATAATAGATTCAGTTGAAAAAACAAAATTAAGCAATCCTCCAACTGATTGCTTGTCTCCTGTTGGAGAATTGCAGATAGAAAAAGGCATTAAAAAGGAATTGCATCCTGAATTTGTGGCAACAATTACACGAAAGCCATCTGTTTATCGTGGAAATCCATTTCAAATAGAATTCGGCATTGGTTATGGAGGTGATTTAGACAAAGAAGGACAATCTATTTTAATGCGTTTTGCAAATAAAGTTCCTCTTCTCTACGAGCAATCATCTTGTGCTTTAACAAAAGCAATAATGCAAACTGACTGGAAAAGATATGGATTAAGCCAGACCGGCTCAAGCATTCCGACAGGACCTGTAATATTTGCAATTCATATTGTATCTGTCTGGGTGCCTTATACTTCAGAGGGAAAAGAGGCAGTTGCATCATATCCAGATATTATAAAAGAAGTAAAACTTGCACTCTGCGATGTTGGAAGAAAATTGCTTGTTTATTTATCTAGAAAAAAAAGAGCAGCGGAATTGGAAGAGAAAAAAGAGACATTCAAAAAATACATATCAAGAGTTGCAACTTCTTTGGCTGAAATTACAGGAAAAGATAAAAATGAAATTGAAGAAAAACTAAAAACAGAACTTGAAGAGAGAATAGAATTAATTGAAGTTGAAACAGAAAAATACGAAGATTTAGAAATAAATAATAAAATAAAAGAAGAAGAGGAATAGTAATATGAAAGAAAAAGAAAAACAAGATGTAAAAAAAATAATTGATTTGGCAGAAAATATTGTAAAACAAATATATGCTAATCAAAATCCTCACTATGAAATTATACAGCGATCTCTTTCAAATGTTATTTTTGACGAGAAAAACAAAATACTTATTTTTGGTAATAAAAAACAGACAAGAAGTTATTTCAATATTAATCAAGCAAAAAAATTTATGCAGTCATTGTTGATTGTTGCAAAGTCAAAAGAAGTAATTGAAAATTCTAAAACTGTAACTATCAGGGAACTTTATTATCAATTAAAGGGGAGTGGAAAAAAGGAAAATAATTTTGATAATCAAAAAGAATCTGATCCTATTATTGTTGATATTGAAACTGCTATTGGATTGATCAGGGAAGAAATGCATATAAAGGCCGACGATAAAGGGAAACTAATAGGCAATATTGTAATTAAAAGTGAAAAAGACATTATAGATGCTTCTAAATTAGGCAGGATTGGTCTTCCAATACCTTCAATTGTGGAGGACCTTGAAATAAAAAAAATTGATGCAAAATATGTGCTTGTAATAGAAACATCAGGTATGTGGGACCGCCTTGTTGAAGAAAAATATCATCAAAAAAATAATTGCATTTTAATTGCAACAATGGGACAGGTTTCAAGAGGTGTTAGAAGAATGATTTACAAATTAGTTAATGAGTATAAAATTCCTGTTTATGCATTCACTGATGGAGATCCTTGGGGATATTATATTTATTCTGTAATAAAATGCGGCTCTATTGCTTTAGCACATGAGTCAAGACGATTAGCAACTCCATCAATTAAATATATTGGAATGACAATGACTGATGTTGAAAAATACAATTTAAAAAAAGTTACAGAACCATTAAAAGAAGTTGATGTAAAGAGAATTGATGAATTATTGAAATACCCTTGGTTTAAAAATTCACAATGGGAAAAGCAATTGATTTTAATGAAGGAAACTGGGCGAAGGATAGAACAGCAGGCACTTGCAAGTAAGAGCTTAGGTTTTGTTGCAGAAAAATACCTGCCAGAAAAAATAAAAAATCAGGACTTTCTACCTTGATAAACTTTTGTGAGCAAATTGTGAAAATATAAAATGGTTTCAAAGAGAGAGAGAGATTAGAGATAGACCTGTTGCTTGATAATGCATTTATAGGGCTTTTGTTTATGCGTCAATAAGTTGGCTCTTAAAATAAAACTAACACTCATAGAATTTAGAAATAATATTTTGTTGTCAATATAACATAAGAGATGGGCGTTATATGGCAACAGGTCTGATATTACAGAATTAAAATCTGCAAAAAAAGAAATGATATTGGGTGTTGTTGTTCAATCTTAATTTTGGTACTTGATTTTAAAAAAGGCATTAGAGATGCAAAAGGAAGCGAAATTTAAAAAAAGATAGTTACGGAAATACTTATGGAAAAGGGATATGAATTTTTCTAAAATCAAGGTTTAATGTATAAAACAATGGCAAAAACTCAAAATTTGAATTTTTGGAAGTGTTAAACTTGAGATTTAAGTATTTCTGCAAAATATTCTTTTCTGTTTTTCAGAGTTCACACATATTTTGCTTTTTCCTTCAGATTAATAACACAAATGTATCTGTTTTTTCCTTTTGTATTTTACCTCTCTAAATAAATTTCTTTTGTTTAATCAATTAGTATAACAACACCAATTATATCAGGTGATAATAAAAGTTTTTAAATATATATTTTATAAATAATATATGCTTGCAGCAACAAAATTAAAATATACAAATTATATTACTCTTGGATTTATATTTTTGCTGTTTTTTGCAATTATAACTCTTGTCGGGGGCTTTTATTTTCAGTCATCTGCTGGAATTTGGTTTTATGTAATTGTTGGAATTGTTCTTGTTGCTGTTCAATATTTTATTTCACCATGGATGCTTGATCATTTTAATCATATTCATTTTGCAACTCAGCAGGACTCTCTTTATAGTTTGGTAAATAATGAAGTAAAAAAAGCTGGTTTACCAAATGTAAGGGTTGGATTGGATCCAAGCCCAATAATGAATGCATATACTTATGGAAGAGGAAAAACTTCTGCAAGGATAATACTTACAAAAGGCATAATGGACAAGAATCTCAAAGGCGAGTTAAATAATGATGAATTAAAAGCAATTATTAATCATGAAATTGGTCATATAAAAAATAATGATATGGCTGTAATTACACTTGCCTCTTTGCTTCCAACCGTTGTCAGCTATATTGCATTTGCTTTGGTTTTAAGCGGCGATGATAATGAGCAAAATAGTTTTGGTGGTTATTTTTTTAAATGGATGATTGCAAATTTTGTTTCTCAAATTGTGTATTTTGTATTTAATATTCCTGTTCTTTATTTGAGCCGACTGAGAGAATATGGAGCAGATAGTTTTAGTGCAAAAATAATGCACTCACCACAATATTTAATTAGTGCATTGGAAAAAATTCACAAAAGTGTGAGTTTGCCAGATGCAAAAAAATATATGAATCCCTCATTGTCTTCTATGTATATAGATACAAAAGGAGTATTTGAATTATTTTCTACGCATCCAAATATAGAAAAAAGAATTAAGTTTTTGAAGGAAATAAAGATCATATGAATATAGGGGCAGGTAGAATTGTAATTCAGGAATTAAAAAGAATAAATGATGCAATTGAAGATAAGAGTTTTTTCCGAAAACCAAAATTTCTTGAATTAATAAAAAAAATAAGACAAAACAAGTCATCTTTTCATTTAATGGGCTTGGTTCAAGATGAAGGTGTGCATTCTCATCAAAATCATTTATTTGGAATTCTTGAATATTTAAACAAAACAAAATTCAATCAAAAAATTTATATTCATTTTTTTGCAGACGGAAGAGACACCCCTCCCAGAAGTGCTTTAAAATTCGCAAAAACATTAGAAGACAAAATTAGTTCTTTTAAAAATATAAATTGTTCTATCGCAACAATACTTGGAAGATATTATTCAATGGACAGAAACAAAAACTGGCGACTGACAGATATTGCATATCTTGTTCTTGAAAATCCAACAGAGGCAATAATTAAAGGAAAAGCAAGAAAATCAAATTCGCTTATTAATGCAATAAAAACAAGCTATTCAAAAGATAAAACTCCGGATAAAAGCGAAATGTTTGATGAATATATTTATCCCACAATTATTGAAAATTATTCTGGAATGAAAAATAATGATTGCGTTTTAAATTTTAATTTCAGGCAGGACAGAGCAATACAAATAACAAAGGCATTTACAGATGACAATTACAAAGGCAATGTCAAAAAGATAAAAAATATTCATTATTACGGGCTTACAAGATATTATGATGAATTTGAAAATTATATTTTTGAGCCAATAGAAGCCATTCAAAATATGGACAATTTGTTTGGAGAAATTTTGGCAAAGGCAAAATTGAAGCAATTGCGAATTTCTGAATCATATAAATTTCCTCATGTTACAATGTATTTTAATGGCAAAAGAACAACACATTTTGACAAAAAATATGAATTCTGGGAGCAAATCATAAATAAAACAGATCAAGGAATGCTTTCCAAAACTCCGAAAATGAAAGCATATGAATTGACAAAAAAAATAACAGAATATATTGACAAAAAAACATTTGATGTAATTATTACAAATTTTCCAAATGGAGATATGATAGGCCATACTGGGGACTTTAGAGCAGCGCGCATCGCTGTCAAAACAATAGATAAATGCATTGGTAAAATTGCAAAAAAAATTATTGAAAAAGATGCAATTGCAATTATTACATCAGATCACGGAAATATTGAAGAAATGATTGATTATAAAACAGGAAAAACAAAAACATCGCACACAACAAATTTAGTTAATTTAATTTATGTTGCAAGGGATTCAGATAAAATAAAAATGAGAAGATACGGGCGTCTGTGCGATATAATGCCAACAATTATGCATTTGCTTGGTATTAAATACAAATTAGACGGAGTAAAAGAGGACTTGAAAGGAAAAAATTTATTCATCGTAAATTCATAGTAAGAACTATTGAATATGAACCTAAAAAAACAAAACAAAAAACCTAATAAAGTCCTCCTCCTAGGGAGTGGTGCATTAAAAATAGGACAGGCAGGAGAATTTGACTATTCGGGTAATCAAGCAATTAAGGCATTAAAAGATGAAAATATAGAAGTTGTTTTAATTAATCCAAATATTGCAACTGTCCAAACAAACAAGGACAGAGCAGATAAAATTTATTTTCTGCCGATTACGCCTTATTTTGTTGAAAAAGTAATTAAAAAAGAAAAACCAAATGGTATATTGCTTTCTTTTGGTGGGCAAACTGCACTAAATTGTGGTGTGCAACTCTGCGATAGCGGTGTGTTGAAAAAACATAGAGTTAATGTCCTTGGAACAAGCATAAAGACAATAAAAAATACAGAAGACAGAGATTTGTTTGTTAAGGAATTAAATAAAATTAATATTAAAACACCAAAAAGTTTTGCTGTAAATTCAATAGAAGATGGACTAAAAGCATCTAAAAAATTGAATTTTCCAATAATGATTAGAAGTGCTTATGCTCTTGGAGGAGAAGGAAGTGGAGTTGCATCAAATATCGTGGAATTAAAAAAAATTCTTACAAATGGATTTTCTTATACAAAACAAATGCTATTAGAAGAATATTTAAAAGGATGGAAAGAAATAGAATATGAGGTTGAGAGGGACAAATATGATAATTGCATTACTGTGTGTAATATGGAAAATTTTGACCCTCTTGGAATTCATACAGGCGAGTCAATAGTTGTTGCACCATCTCAAACACTTACAAATAATCAATATCATTTTTTAAGGGATATTTCAATTAAAACTATCAGGCACTTAAACATTATTGGAGAGTGCAATATCCAGTTTGCGTTAAATCCAGAAAAAGAATTTGACTATCGTGTAATTGAAGTAAATGCGCGCCTTTCCCGCTCTTCTGCCCTAGCATCAAAGGCAACCGGCTATCCTCTTGCCTATATTGGCACAAAACTTGCAATTGGAAAAAATCTTATTGATTTGCCAAATTCTGTTACAAAAACAACTACTGCTTGTTTTGAGCCGGCATTGGATTATGTTGTTGTAAAAATTCCGCGATGGGATTTGGAAAAATTTAGTAATGTTTCCAAAAAAATAAATACTCAAATGAAGAGTGTGGGCGAGGTGATGGCAATTGCAAGAAATTTTAATGAGGCATTGCAAAAAGCAATAAGGATGCTGAATACTGGAAAATCAGGAGTAGTTTGCAATAAAATAAAATTCAGGAATTTGAAGGAAGAATTAAAACATCCAACAGACAAACGCATTTTTGCAATTGAAAATGCAATAGAGCAGGGTTTAAGTATTGATGAAATTTATAATTTAACATATATTGATAAATGGTTTTTGTATAAAATAAAAGAAATTGTTGATTTGAAACATAAAATAAAAAATAGCCATCTTAATAAAGATTTATTAAAAACAGCAAAACAACAGGGTTTCAGCGATATTCAAATAGCAAAATTAAAAAATACAACAGAAGAAAATATAAGAAAATTAAGAATTTCTTTTGAAATTAAACCAAGTGTGTTGCAAATTGACACGCTTGCAGCAGAATATCCTTCCAAAACCAATTATTTGTATCTGACATATAATGCAGATGAAAATGATATTAAAGTTACTAAACAAAAAAGAAAGGCAATTATTATTGGAAGCGGCACATATAGAATTGGCTCTTCTGTTGAATTTGACTGGTGCTGTGTGGGTGCAACAAAAACACTTCAAAAAAATAATTACGAAACAATAATGATAAATTGCAATCCAGAGACGGTCTCAACAGATTATGATGAATGCGACAAATTGTATTTTGAGGAATTGAGTTTTGAGAGAATTTCTGATATTTATAACTTGGAAAATCCAGATGGAATTGTAATTTCTGTGGGTGGGCAGATACCAAATAATTTAGCAATTTCTTTTTACAATGCTGGAATGAAAATTTTTGGAACCAATCCAAAGGAAATCGATAGGGCAGAAAACAGATTTAGATTTTCTAATTTAATGGATGAATCAAATATAAAACAACCATTATGGAGAGAATTTATGAATATAGAAGATGCAAAAGAATTTGCAGCAGATATTTATCCTGTTCTTATCAGACCATCTTATGTTTTGAGCGGTGCTGCTATGAAAGTTGTTTTTGATGAAGATGAATTATTAAAATACTTAAAAAAAGCGATATATCTTAATAAAAAATATCCTGTTGTTGTCTCTAAATTTATACAAAATGCAAAAGAAATAGAAATTGATGCTGTTGCAAAAGAAGGTGATTTAATTTGTTATGCAATTACCGAGCATATTGAAGAAGCAGGAGTTCATAGCGGAGATGCTACAATGATGCTGCCGGCGCAAAATCTTGAAAAAATACAAATAAATTTAATTAAAAATATTGCAAAAAAAATAGCAAATGCACTGAATATTACAGGACCATTTAACATCCAGTTTTTAATAACTGATGAGAATATAATGGTAATTGAATGCAATTTAAGAGCATCGCGCAGTTTTCCTTTTATTTCCAAAGTGCTAAATATTGATTTTATTGATTTAGCAATTAACTCAATGATAAATAAGCAGGTAAATGCGATTTCAATCAAAAAGCCAAATTACATCGGCGTAAAAACATCGCAATTTTCATATTCACGACTGAAGGGAGCAGACCCGTTTTTGTCTGTTGAAATGGCATCCACAGGCGAAGTTGCATGTCTTGGCAATAATTTATATGATGCATTTTTAAAATCGGTCTTATCTGCTAATCTTAAATATCCAAAAAAAAATATTCTTGTAAGCATTAGCGGAAATGAACAAAAAGCAAAATTAATTGATAGTTTGAGGCAATTGCAAAACAAAAAATATAATCTTTTTGCAACCATCGATACAGCAAATTTTTACAGGCAACACAATATTAAAACAACAACATTATATAAAATCAAAGAAAAAAAACAGCCAAATATTTATAATTATTTAGTTGAAAAAAAACTGGACCTCATTATTTGCATCCCAAAAATAACAGAGCAAAACAATAATGGAGATAGTTATTTATTGAGGCGTCTTGCAATTGATTGCTCTATTCCATTAATTAACAATATAAAAATTGCACATTTATTTATCAATGCTATTTTATCTAAAAAATTAGATGATTTACAAATCAGGGAATATGGAGAATATATAAAAAACTCACTATAGTAACATTCTTATTTAAAATTTTTAATACTTCACTGCGGAATTTCTTTTAAAAACAAAATTATTTTTTATTTTTTCATCTCCTTTTCTCTTCTCTATTCTAATCCTCTGTTTTGCATCTTCAATGCATTTGAATATTTTCTGCACTTGCTGGTGTTTTAAAGATATTTG
>NJDR01000022.1 GCA_002254415.1 Candidatus Aenigmarchaeota archaeon ex4484_52 | reverse complement strand
GTTTTTTTTATTATTTCAATCAAATTCTCAATTATTTTTCCACCAAGAGGCGTAAGTATTGACTCTGGATGAAACTGAACTCCTTCAATAAAATATTTTTTATGCCTGACGCCCATAATTATTCCATTGCTTGTTTTCGCTGAAATTTCAAGACATTCTGGCAAATCAAATGCACAAAGAGAATGATATCTTCCTGCACAAAACGGGTTTTCAATATTTTTAAAAATTGTTTTTTTGCTGTGAAAAATTAAAGATGATTTTCCATGAACTATATTGTCTGCCTTTTTTATTGTTCCGCCAAATGCCTCAACAATTGCCTGATGGCCAAGGCACACGCCAAAAATAGGGATTTGCTTGCAATATTTTTTTATTATTGAAATAGTAATCCCGGCGGTTTTTGGGCTTCCGGGACCGGGAGAGATTACAATTAATTTTATATCAAATTCATTTATTGTTTTGTCAATTAAATACATATCAACATTATTTCTAAAAACAATTGCATCAATATTTCTTTTTTTAAACTCATCTGCAAGATTATAAACAAATGAATCAAAATTGTCAATCAATATTATTTTGGTTTTCATATTCAATTCCTCCTGCCAATTTTATTGCTGTTAAACAGCTTAATGCCTTGTTCATAGTTTCTTGATATTCTGCTTCTGGATTTGAATTATAGACAATCCCAGCACCGCTTCTAATATAAGCAAAATTATCTTTCAATTGCATAGCCCTTATTATAATAGTTGAGTCAAAATCACCGTCCGGCGTCAAATACGCAACTGAACCACCATACAAGCCCCTTTTGGTTTTTTCTAAATTTCTTATTAATTCCATTGCTTTTGGCTTTGGTGCTCCAGTTAATGTCCCCATATTCATACAGGCAAGATATGCATAAAGTGCGTCCAAGTCATCTCTTAAAGTTCCATAGACATTGGACACCAAGTGCTGCACATGGGAATATTTTTCAATTATCAATAATTCATCAACAATCCTGCTTCCTGTAATAGATACTCTTGCAACATCATTTCTTGCCAAATCCACAAGCATAATATGCTCTGCAATTTCTTTTTTATTTGTTTTTAATTCAAGTTCATATTTTGCATCCAAATCAAAGTCCAATTTATTGTTAATCAATCCACGCGGTCTTGTTCCGGCGATGGGCCTTATCTGGACTTTTTTTTGTTTTTCTCCTTTGACTTTCAAAGCCATTTCCGGGGATGCTCCAAGAAGAATATTGTTTTTTGAATTAATGTAAAACATATAAGGAGAAGGATTGAGTTTTCGCAAATGCTGATATATATCCAATGGCTCGCAATTATATTGGGTAATCAAAGTTCGCGATATTACTGCCTGAAATATATCTCCACTGCAAATATGCTGTTTTAATTTATTGACATTATTGATAAATTCCTTTTTTGATATGTCTACTTTTATTTTTGATTTTTTTTTAGCAAAATTGTTTTTTTTTGGCATTGGCTGATTTAATATTTTTTCATAATTATAAATTGTTTTTTCGCATTGCAAAAATACCTTTTGAAAATCATTGTTCATTAAAAGTGCATTTGCAATAAAATATGTTTTATTTTGCCGGTGGTCGCAGCAAAACAAATTATCAACAAAATACATTTCATAATCAGGCGTGTTTAAAATATCATTTTTATTTTTAGGCAAATCTTCAAACTGGTCTATAAAATCATAGGATATTGTTCCAATCAATCCACCATAAGGCATATCTGGGATTTTGACTGGACAAAATTTAAATGCAATTGCCCTTAAAATATCCATATGCGTTTTTTGCTTTAATTTTTCTTCCTGTGTAATGTTTTTTTTCTTTAATGGCTTCAGTGTTCCTTTTATTTGATTAGCAGAATAGTGAATTGAATTGCAAAATGCAAAATCATCTTTTATAAATTCAAGAAATTTTGTGCCCAATTCATTTAAAGCGTCAATTTCAAAATTATTGCCTCTTCCTGTTATTTTTAAGGCAGGATTTGCAGTTCCAAAACTATAATTTCCGTATTTTGTAACAATATCTGCTGATTCTAAAAACAAAGAATTTTTTTGTCTGCCATAATTAGATATTTTTGCAAAAAAATCCACAGGAGAAATTATTTTATTTATTGATTTATAAACAGGTGTTATTTGACCGATTTTAAATTTTGTTTTATTTTCGTTGCCAGAGATAGTTAGTTATCATTTTAATACCTTGTTAAATAAAGAGAAGATAATTTTTTAAAGGTACGGTGGGTTTTTAACATCACCTTCTTGGAATTGCTATTTTTTCTTTTTGTTTTATTATTATTGGTTTTTCTATTTCTTCAATAGATATTGTCATTAATTTTTTATCTAATTCGATAAGTTTTTTTATTGCTAAATTTTCTTTATTTAATTTATACATATTTGTTTTTCCGACTTTCCTTGTTTTTATAACAGCATTTTTTTCAATGAATTTGTCCCAAAACAAGTTTATTGTATTCCAAGATACATTTGAATTTTTTGCTATATCTTTTTTTGAATAATCAAATTCATCAAAAGTTAAAAGAAAGTCCAGCACTCTGATTGTAGGATAGTCGCCTAAAAATTCAATTAAAGTTGATTTTTCTGTTCCTTCATTTATATCTAAATTCATATATTTACCTTTTTTATTATAACTATTATAGCAAGCATATTTGTTATAATGTTTGAATATTGCACGATAATAATAATTATCGCACATATTGTTATTATAAGTAAAGTAAGTTTTATAAATGTTTTGTATTAATTATTTATATTATAAGTTTCAATTTTTGAAACATAAATCAAAAAAATATGTCTGCCGTAAAAGAAAAAATTAGAAAAACACTAATAAAATTAGTCAAACTGCGTATGTGGGGTGGAAAACACACTTCTTTTGATAATCTTCCAAAGGGATTTCCATCTCATTTGGGAAAAGAATTAAAAAAGAAGCAAAGCAATTGATAAAAGAAGGATTGCCTCTCATTGAATCTTATTTTAGGACAGATTTTCCATGCGAACAATTAACCATAACTTGCATTAATGATTTAAGTGGAAGTCCAGGACATATTAATATTGGTTGTAAAGAAGGAGGTATAAATAATGCATGGTTGCTTTTTCATGAAACAATTCATTCGTTTTGGGGGGGTCATATAATTCACCACTTTGGTTTAATGAAGGCACTGCGTGTTTTATTCCATTATTAATGATAGAAAGAATAGGAAGAGACCCGCCTAAATTCTGGATATGGGACTATAGCGAAGTAAGTATATCGGGATACAACACTTTAATAGAAAATGCAGAGAAGATGGAATTGATATAAATGTGCCATTATCAGAAGATAAATCAAATTACGCACAACAATCTTCTGGTGGTAGAATTTTTTTAATGGATTTATATTTTCTTATAGGTGATGAAATTCTTTCTGATATTTATGAAGAATTATATAAGAAATATTTATCTAAAGGAGAGCGAATAGATGAATATGATATTGAACAAACGATTCTTAAGCACACTCCATTTGCCAAAAAAGACAGAGTTTTACAGCTAATAAATGAGCGTTTATGGGGTGAAGGAAAATATTGTAAAGAAGATGGTTTTTTTTTGTCATTCAAGCAGTGATTGTTGTGGTAATATGCTTTGTTGCCAAAATATAGATGAAAGTAATACTTGCGATACATTAGAAATATGGAATGGAAGCGAATTGGTTGGCGCAAATATAGATGAGATTAATACTTGCCAGATGAGTCGTAAAACTTGCCAGATGAGTTGTAATTCAAATGCTGAATATTGCGGTGATGATATTTGCCAGTCAAATGAAGATTGTAATAGTTGTCCGCCCGATTGTGGCTTATGTATAAGTGAAAGTTGCTCTTCTAATTCAGAATGCGAAAGTAATTATTGTGTTCATAATATTTGTAGAAGTTCTTCAACATATTGCGGTGATGGATATTGCGATAATGGAGAAACCTGTTTAGATTGTTCATTAGATTGTAAAGATATAGAATTTGGAGATTTTTATCCTCCGCATGAGCGGATGGTGTAGAAGGTAATCAGTATACTTTTATTCATACAGATTTTCAAACTAATAAAAGACCGATAATGAGAATAGATATTACTGCAGGAAATAAAGATACTAAAAATATTAAATATACATTTACTTGTAACTCTCCTTCAGGTATGCTGGATAGTTTAAATGCAGAAGTTATTCCAATTACAGCCGATGAAATTGTTATTAATTACGCTCATAAATTAGAAAATGACGATATAACAATATATAGTGGTTTTCATAGTAAAGATGCAATATTCCAAATGGCAGATATACAGATATTAAAATAAACCAATTGTCTGCTGGCAAAAAAGCAGATTATTTTATAAATATATGGTCAAAAGACCATTCAAGAAATATTAGAGTTTTCTGTGAATTCGCATTTTATTCAGAAGAACCGATAAAGAGAATTGAAAGAGAATTTATAGCATTAATAGTTTAAAATAATTATTGTTCAAATATTATGTCTAAAAATGAAACTAAAATAAAGAATTACAGCAAATATTTTTTTCCTTCTTTTCTAATTATAATTATCTTAATTTTAAGCATTGTTATTTACAACAACACAAACGCTAATTTAAGAAATGCAATTAAAAGAGGATTTGAAATATGAAAAATCGCTTTGAGCAAAATCCAAATACCAATAATACTCTTAACTAAAAAATATTTCAAAATCCAATTTTTAGGCAACTAAATCTTTTTAAAAATAAAAACAAGAGTATCAATATTTTGAAAAATTTATTTAACAAAAAAATAATTATGAACATAAAGTTAGCAATAAGCAAACTTATTGAAAGCCAAAATTGACCCAACAAGAGACAAAAGATGTATTTAGCCAAATAATGGAAGGCAAAGCAACAGAGGCACAAATTGGTGCATTTCTAACTGCCCTAAGAATAAAATGCGAAACCGCAGATGAAATTGCAGGTGCAGTTGAAGTAATGAGACAAAAAGCAACAAAAATATATCTAAAAAAAGACATAATTGTAGATACATGCGGGACTGGTGGGGATAAGGCAAACACATTTAATATATCCACTACTGCTGCATTTATTGTTGCTGGCTCTGGAATTGCTGTTGCAAAGCACGGGAATAAATCTGTGTCAAGCAAAAGCGGTTCTGCTGATGTTTTATCTGCTCTTGGAATAAATATAGACATACCTCTTTCAAAAACAGAAAAATCAATAAAAGAGGCAAATATTGGCTTTCTTTTTGCACCTAATTTTCACAAGGCAATGAAATATGCAATTGGTCCAAGAAGAGAAATCGGCATAAGAACAATATTTAATATATTGGGACCTCTTACAAATCCTGCAAATGCAAAATATCAATTAATCGGCGTGTATGACCCAGACCTAACAGAGATAATTGCAAATGCATTAAAAAAACTCGGGACAAAAGCTGCGTTTGTTGTTTATGGCTATCCAATAGACGAAATAACAATTACAGGAAAAACAAAAATTACAGAATTAAAAAATAATGTCATAAAAACATATTTTGTAAAACCGCAGGATTTTGGCATTGGGCAAGTGGATTTAGACAAATTAAAAGGCGGAAGTCCGCAGGAAAATGCCAAAATAACTTTGGATATATTGGGCAACAAAAAATCGCCAAAATATGATATTGCTGTTTTAAATGCAGGTGCAGTGATTGCATTGGCGGGCAAGGCAAAAACAATAAATGAAGGAGTAAAAATAGCAAAAAAATCAATTAAATCCGGGAAAGCAATTAGATGTTTGGAAATGTTAAGGGAGATTAGTAATGAGTAATTTGTGAATAACAATGGGATGGGATTGATGGAAGTCGTGAGGGAGGCCCAACGATTTGGGTGGAGAAACCTGCAAGGTTTTGGAACCGTTAAATTCCTGTTAGTTGCGTCGGAGTGTAGCGGAGACCGATGATTAGTGCAAGTTCGGCGAAGCCGAAACTCAAGAGTTAGAATTATAACAACCTATTTTCTATTTTTTAATCTTGAAGCCAATATAAGAATTATAGCACAGAAAGCAAAATTTAACCCAACTACACTTTCCAACAATAAATCTGAAATTACTAATAATGCGTAAAGAAAAGAAACACAACCACATAATGTCCAAACAATATATGAATGAATATTTGCACTTTCTTTTCTACGCAATAAATCTTTTATTGTTGGAAGGTATCCTATTATAGCAATAATTCCTGTGCCTGCGTAAAGGAAAGATATAATTGTTAATATCAGTTCCATAAGATTAATAAAATTTGGTTAAATATAAATGTTGTTATAATTCTAAATTGCAACTAACATAATATTATCATAACTTTGGTTATAATAATATTCCTACTTGTAGAGTAATAACTGTTAATTTTAAAAAAACTTCTCAAGTTAAAAAAACGCAAAAGTAACAAAAGCTCTTTAAAATCTCTACAATAATTTAATTTAAAAAAATACACTACATTATTTAAATATGACAATTTTAACCCAAATCATCAAAAACAAAAAATCAGAAGTAAAAAAAAGAAAAAAATTGCATCCCTTAAATTCATTTATTGATAAAATTTCAAAATCTAACCGCAACTTTTTTAGTGCAATAAAAAAGACAAACAATAAAATAAATTTAATTGCGGAAATTAAATTTTCTTCACCAACTATTGCAGACAAAATAATTAATCCAGCAAAAACGCAAATTATAAAAATTGCTAAATTATACAACAAATATGCAAAAGCAATTTCTGTAATTACAGATGAAAAATATTTTAGCGGCAAATTAGAGTATTTGAAAATCGCAAGGCAAATAACAAATATTCCAATTTTAAGAAAGGATTTTATAATAGACAAATACCAGATTTATGAGTCAAGATATTTTGGTGCAGAGGCAATTTTGCTTATTGCAGATATTTTAAAAAAAGAGCAATTAAATGAATATTTAAAGATTGCAAAAAACCTGAATATGTCCTGTCTTGTTGAGGCACATACAATTGAAGATATAAAAAAAATATTAAAGACAGATGCAAAAATTATCGGAATAAACAACCGCAATTTAAAAACTTTAAAAATAGATTTAAACACAACAATTAAATTAAGAAAAGAAATCCCAAAAGATATTATAGTTGTAAGCGAGAGCGGGATAAAAAATAAAAAAGATATTGATTTTTTGGGCAATGCAAATATTGATGCAGTATTGATAGGAACTGCAATAATGGAGCAAAAAGATGAAATCAAAAAAGAAGAAAAGATTAAGGAGTTAAAAAACTTACTCAATGGCAGAGTTAAAGAAACTGTCAAATTGTTATAAATTCCAGACAGTAATTAATGGTTATCGGAGTGACGAATTAAAAGGACAAATACGCAGTTTAATAGAACAAGCTATATATTGATGATAAAAATATAACATCCATAAAATTTAATGGAAATTTTGAAGGATTATGAAAACAAAAATTAAAATATGCGGCATTACAAATTTAGAGGATGCTCTAAAATGCGTTGAATTGGGAGCAGATGCTTTGGGCTTTATTTTTGCAAAAAGCAAGCGGCAAATACAAATGCAAAAAGCAAAATATATAATTGAAAATATTCCTCCATTTATTGCAAAAATTGGTGTTTTTGTTGATGAAAAACCAAATATTGTCAAAGAAATTCAACAATATTGCGGACTGACAAATTTGCAATTTTCAGGAGATGAAACCCCTCAATATTGCTCACAATTTAGAAATGCTATAAAAACAATTAAAATAAAAAATAACTTAAATTTAACTTTATTAAAAAAATACGAACCATATGTTTGTGCATTTCTTTTTGATGCATTTTCGCCAAATCAAAAAGGCGGCACAGGACAAGCATTTAACTGGAATATATTAAAAAATATAAAATCAAAAACAAAAAAGCCAATAATACTGGCAGGAGGCATTGCAGCAGATAATGTTGCTGATGCTATTAATTCAGTAAATCCTTATGCAATTGACTGCGTCAGTGGAACCGAATTAAAGCCCGGGAAAAAGGACTATGAAAAAACAAGGCGATTAATAAATCAAATCAAATTAGTCAATTAATAAATGACAAATACAAAATTAAGTATTCCTAACTTCAAAAGAAGGCGGTTTAGTAACAATTTGCGAAACAAGGTTGCATTGAACAATTTATTATTTTTTGATTTGTTTTTTATGCATATTCAAAAAATAGTATTTTTAAATATAGTGTTAAGGGTGTAATTAGTGCATTTAAGCAGATATTTAAAGAACACGCCGCCAGTAAGAAAGACGAATTTATCAAAAAAGAGTTTTTGATAAAGCAGATAACATGGAATATTATGAGAATTTAGAAATGGACTAATTTAAAGATGGTTGATTAGTTTGTGTTGTTGCTTTAAAGCAACAATACCTTTTGTTATTCTATTTGAAAAATATTTATAAATATTATTTGTATTTAATATATGTATGGAATTTAAAAATAATATAAATTTATATTTTCTGTTGATTTTAATAATTGTTGCAAGTGGCTGTTATTCTGCTGTAAAAAATAATGTCCAGATAAAAGAGCCAGTGTCTATTGAAGCATTTTCTTCTCAAGAGGATTTTAAAACTTATTTAGAAGAATCAAAAAATAGTGTTAGTTATGCAGGTGGATTTTATAATAGTCTTGGTGGTGCGAGAGAAGTGATGGAAAAAAGAATAATGAGTGATGAATTAACTATGAGTATTGCTTATGAAGAAACAGATTTGGATAGTGCAGAACCACAGAGGGTTTCAGATACAAATGTGCAGGTTTTGGGCATTGATGAGCCAGATATTGTAAAAACAGACGGCAAGCAAATTTATTTTTCTTCAAATTATTATTTTGAGAATAAGAATATTTATTTTGATTATTATAAAGAAAACCAAAAAACAAAAATAATTTCTGCCTTTCCGCCAGAGGACTTGAATTTAAAAACAGAAATTGACAAAGAAGGAGATTTGCTTTTGCATAATAATATTTTAATAATTTTTTCTGGAAATAAAATTTATGGATATAATGTCTCTAATGCAGAATCTCCAAAACAGGAATGGACTATTGATTTAAATACAAGTTTTGTTTCAGCGCGGCTTTTTAAGAACAAAATTTATTTGATTACAAAAAATAAAATTAATTATTATAATCCCTGTCCAATTATAGCTTTAAATATTGATGGCATTCCAAGAACAATAGAGTGCAACAGAATTTATCATCCAAATATAAAAATACCAGCAGATACAACATACAATGCTATTGTCTTTGATGCTGAAACAGGCGAAATTCAAAATGCTGTCTCATTTATTGGCACAACAAGCACATCTATTGTTTATATGTCA
>NJDR01000053.1 GCA_002254415.1 Candidatus Aenigmarchaeota archaeon ex4484_52 | reverse complement strand
TTCATATATTTTATCTGGGATAGGTCCTCTGTCGATAACTACATCAAATCCAACTCTTTGTAATTCAAGTTTAACCTCGTCGGCTAAATAATCCCATACACCATCCTCCTCAGTTGATGACCAAACATATGCTTTCATTTCATTGTCTTTAATTGGATTATATTCATGTGTTGCTTTTTGCATTTTACGCTCACCCTCATTTTCTTTTGAATAAGGAGAATATTCCTCTTTTTTTTTAAATTCACTCCAATCAGATATACACTCTCCATTTAGGCATAACTGCCCGTTTATATTTGCTTCGTCTACTTTTATAGAATCAGTATTAATATTTTCACTATTAATTTCATTGCTCTTAATATAATTTGCATCTAGATTTCCTTTAATTATCAAATTTCCTTCAATTATTGTATCATTTCCTACACACAAATAAACAGGAATATTTACTATTTTTGATGAAGAATTTACATTTATATATTCCAATAAATCATCCCATTTATTTGAACTTGCACTTATTTCGTCTAATCCAAAATATTGAATTGGAGGCAATCTTTCGCCAAAAACACTTGGAATTAAAAAACAGGCAAAAATTAAGATAAATATAATTGATTTTTTGTTAGTCATAATAATAAATTAAAAGAAATTATTTAAATGTTTACTTAACTTTGCCATAAGTTATTCTTTGCAAGATTACCAAGAAACATCTTTTAGTTTTAAGTCAAAAGCAATTACATTAAATAATTTATGTACAAATGGAGTAATAATTAAAAGAAAAATAAAATGATATATATTTAAAAAAAGCATTTGGCTTGCACAAAACAAATATCCAAGAATAATTGAACCAAAGAGAAAATCCAGTTTATCCCAAATAATTTCGCCGCCTCTTTTAATATTTAATCTTCTTTTTATAAAACTCTCAACAATATCTCCGAGCATTGCCCCTAAACTAATTACAAAACCAAAAAAAATAGAGTATTGGATAAATTCATTATTTGCCAGTATTGTAAAATATTTTTTATATAAAAGATATTGCAAAAATCCAACAAAAGTGCCAAGGAACAATCCACCAAGAGTTCCCTCAAATGTCTTTCCATCGCCTAAAATTCTTTTTCCATCTTTTAATTTTTTTCCAAAATCTAATGGTTTGTCTCCTTTAAAAAACACTGCACTGCTGTTTGCAAAATAAGCAGGCATAATAAACCACAATGCCTGCAATATAATTAAAAAAATATCTGCAATATGGTGTGCCTATTTCATCCTGCCTTGCATATCTTCTTCCAATTGAGCCCGCTTCATCATATTGAATACAAATATTTTGATTTAATAATTTTTTATAGACCTCTCTTGCTTTTGTGCTTAATTTTTTTATTAAAGGAAGCACAGCAATTTTCACAGGTGCAATAAATGGCTTTAAATGAAAAATTGTGTAATCTTGTCCTTGTTTGTCTTTAAATGTTTCTAAATTATCAAAAAGCAAAGTCAAAATAATCCTTCCTATTCCGCACGATGGCTCAATGCAATATGGAATTATTTTTTTTTCATTATTGTTTAGAATTTCCTGTTTTTGGCCAGAAAATTTTTGGTGCTGGGATAAATCATAATTTCCTCTGTCTGCAACCCCGATAATTTCTTTAAATCCAAAAGGAAAATTATATTCAATGTCAAATGTCTGGACAGAATAATGCGACAATTCTTGTTTCGTGTGTTCCCTAATTCTTAATTTTTTAAGATCTATTCCTATTTTATTTAGCCAAACATAATATTGCCATATCCAATAAGCAATATATTCTTGCTTTATTATTTTGTTTTTTATTAAATAATTAAAATCAAGTTCTTGCTCTTTTTTGTTTTTCTCCTGCATATCAGCAGTATAAACCAAAATTTTTTGATTAAGCATTTGTGTTATTTCTTTTTTATCTTTTGTATATTCCAATCTGCATTTTTCATCATTTTTGTCAATAAAAAATTCAATTTCCATTTGCTCAAATTCGCGGCAGCGAAACAAAAAATTTCTCGGAGATATTTCATTCCTGTATGCACTACCTATTTGTGCAATTCCAAATGGGAGTTTTTTTCTTGTTGTATTCTGAATTAATTTAAAATTCGTAAAAATTAATTGTGCTGTTTCTGGACGCATTATTGCGATTGACTCTTTTGACTGCTCAGGACCTATTTTTGTTTGGAACAGTAAATTAAATGGCTTTGCTTTGTCTAAATCACCTTTGCATTTTTGGCATTTAATATTTTGCTTTTTGATTAGTTCATTTAATTCATTAAGATCTAAATTGTCTGTTGGAATTTTTAAAATATCATTTATCAAATGATCTGCACGATAATTGCTTTTGCATTTTTTGCATTTGATTATTGCATCAACAAAATTTTGAGTGTGTCCGCTCGCATCCCATATTTGCTTTTTTGACAATATTGACGATTCCATCCCGATTATATTTTCACTGCTATTGACAAAAAAATTCCACCAGCTCGATTTTATATTATTCTTTAATTCAATCCCAAGAGGCCCAAAATCCCAAACACCAGACAAGCCGCCATATATTAATGAATTTGGAAATACAAATCCCTTTTCTTTGCAAAATGACTGGATTGATGTAATTGTATTTTTCATAAATTTTTTATATCACAAGATTTTTTCTTGTTATTTATTTGACTATCTGCCATTTTTTTTTAATTTTAATTTATAGTGTGCTTTAATAAATGTCTCTGCAACAATTAAAATAATTGGTCCATATAATACCCCTTGTGCTCCTAAACAAATATACCCTCCAAGAAGTCCAAAAAGCGTTGTCAGTGGATAAACATTTCCTGCTCTTCCGCCAAATACAGGCCTTATATAATATTCAAAAATAATCATCCCTAATAAAGAATAAATTATTATTATTGTTGCACCTTGAGTATTGTTTGTAAAGGCACCAAATAATAATCCAATTAATGCAATAAAAATCCATGGTCCTATATTTGGAATAAATGTAATAAATGCAATAACAATACTAAATAAAATTGCATAAGGAAGTCCTACTATTGAAAAAACAATATAGCTCAATAATCCAACAACAATTGCAAGAAAAATATAATTGAACAGTAAAAAATTAAAACTATTTTTTAAGCCATTAATTGTTGTATTAAAAATGCATTTATTATATTCAGAAGACATTTCAATATATTTTGATATTTTATCTGCAAATAAATCCCAATCCCTTAAAATAAAATAAGTAGTGAAACCATACAAAAAAAAATAGAACAAAAACCAAGGCAGGCCAAAGGCAATTATTTTGATTTGTTCAATTAAAAATAATTTTGCAGAAACAAGAAAATTTTCTGTTGCTGGCTGAATATATTGCTGTAAATTATAATTTATCATAAATTCAGGCGTATATGTATTTATTTTAATAAAAGCATTTGAAACAGCACTTTGAAGTTTAGGAAAATCAGAGGCAAGATTTTGGCATTCAAAATATGTTAATATTGATAAAAAATAAATCGGGATAAAAATCCAGCAAATCAACAGGAACAAAGATATATTTTTATATTTTACTATTTTTCTAATATTCTCTAAAAAAGGGTGCATTGCATAAGCAGTAATTATAGATAAAATTATAATAATAAAAAAAGGACTTATAATATATAGTGCAAAACAAAGAATGATATAAAAGAAAATCGTTCTTGAACTTATCATTATTATTTTAATTAAAAATAATTTTATATAATTTTTTATTAAAACATATCTCCAACGAACCGAAAACTATGATTTGCACTTATAAAGAACATTTGACGAAAACAATAAAATATGTAACAGAGGACTTTGTAAACTTGTTATTCTTGCCAAGACAAGAATACATAATTGAAACCGTTAACGGCAATGGTCTGTTATCAGCAGATGTATTTCATTACTATGTTAAAAAAAATACAATTATTACAAAACATTTGTGAAAATTCAGAACTAAAATATCAATCAACCCTGTTAGATACATATAATTGTAATATTATCTAACGGGGTCAAAATTCTGTTTTAGATGGCTCGCTTTTGATTATTTGTTGAATTGTATGAAAAGATTTTTTGGTTTGGTTGCATGATTTTGATAAATTAGATGAAAACTATAATAAGATTTGCTTTAAATGACTTATTTTTATTTGGAATTGAATTTATTCAGAGATACTATTTAAAAGTTGCAAATTTTTATGATTTCATAACACTATCTCACACATTGAGCATCAGGCGTGATTGTGGTTTTATTTCTTCGCTCTGTGGGTCGTAAAATAAAATCTCTACTTCAACTAATTGCTTACTTCAAATAAATTAATTGTCTTTAAACCAATTTTCAATAGTGTTTCTGCTATAATTCTTCTTTGTTTGATTTTTCAATAAAAAACTGGTTTAAAAAATCTCTGTAATTTGCAATAAAAGATAATCGCAAATCATAATTTTTGATATAGAAATATAAGAGAGTTAAACTTTAAAAAAACAATTTCATCATACTTATTTTCTTCAGCTCTTATTTTCGTATTATGTTCCACACATTCTGCTACAGGTTCGGTACTGCCTGTGGCATGCCCAGGACAACTAATTCCAATTCCTCCCAACACAGTACCAATTCCACCAAAACTTTTCTTATTTTTAGCTTGGCTTTCAGTGCCTACCTGATCCACATTATTACTAACCAATAAAATAATTGCCAAAGCAGCAATCAACAATATTACAACTATTATTACAAGATGCATCATATTGCCCATTTGTGCTTTTTTATCTCTCATATTTTTTTATTATTTTTATTTATACAAAAATTATTTAAATGTTATGATTGTTCAATTATTTTTTCTTAAATCCCTCAAATGCTTTGATTATTTCAAGAGGAATTGCAAAGATTACTGTATTGCTTTTGTCATTTGAAATATTGTTTATGCTCTGCAATGTCCGCAAGTGCAAAGCCCCTGGTGCTGTTGAAAGCATTTCTGCTGCCTTTGTCATATTTTTTGCTGCAATTACCTCTCCTTCTGCTTTGATAATTACAGCTCTTTTTTCCCGCTCTGCCTCTGCTTGTTTTGCCATTACTCTTTTTAAGTCCTCCGGCAGTTCCACATCCTTTAATTCAACACTTGTAATATCAATGCCCCACGGGTCTGATGCCTTATCAACAATTATTTTTAATTTAGATGAAATTTCATTTCTCTTTGACAATAATTCATCAAGGGTTACTTCTCCAATAATATTTCGCATTGATGTCTGTGCAAGCTGGCTGACTGCATAATAATAGTCCTCTATTTCTATTACTGATTTAGGAGCATCTTTAATCCTAAAATATATTACTGCATTTACTTTTACAGAAATATTATCTTTTGTCATTGTCTCCTGCCTTGCAACATCTACTGTTTTAACTCTTATATCAACCCTGTCCATTGTTTGTATCAGCGGAATTATATATCTCAAACCTGCCTGCATTTCACTTGTATATTTTCCGAAAGTGAATTTAACACCTTTTTCATATTGCTTTATTACTCTAATTCCGGTTGCAAGAATTATAATTAAAATTATCAACCCATCCATATATTTTTTTTATACTTTATCTTTATAAATCTTTACAAATTAATTTTTTATGCAAAAATTCAAAGTAACTCCATGGAATGTTGAAGGAGATGTTGATTATAATAAATTAATAAAGGAATTTGGTGTATCAAAAATTGACAAAAATTTATTGGATAGAATAAAAAAACACACAGGAAATATACATTTATTTTTGAAGAGAGGTGTTTTTATTGCACACAGGGATTTGGACGTTGTTTTGGACAAATATGAAAAAGGAGAAAAATTTTTTTTATATACAGGCAGAGGTCCTTCTGGACATACGCATTTAGGGCATTTAATTCCATGGATTTTTGCAAAATGGATTCAAGATAACTTCAAGGTTGATTTATATTTTCAATTAACAGATGATGAAAAATTTTTGTTTAAAGAAAATTTGACTCTAAAACAGGCAAATGATTTTGCCTATGAAAATGCTTTAGATGTAATTGCACTTGGCTTTGATCCAAAAAAGACATTTATTTTTACAAATACGCAATATGCAAAAACACTTTATTCTCTTGCTCTGGAGGTTGCAAAAAAACTAAATTTCTCTACAACAAGAGCTGTTTTTGGCTTTGATAATCAAACAAATGTGGGGCAAATATTTTATACCTGTATGCAAACAGTTCCGTGTTTTTTGCCGTCTGTTATTTGCAGGAAAAACATTTATTGCTTGATTCCGCACGGCATTGATCAGGATCCTCATTTTAGGATTTCAAGAGATGTTCTTCCAAAATTAAATTATTATAAGCCCGCATCAATTCAAAATATATTTTTTCCTGGTTTATTAAAAGGAGGAAAGATGAGTGCTAGCAATAAAAATTCTGCTATATATACAACAGATAAACCAGATGAAATTGAGTCAAAAATAAAAAATGCATTTAGTGGGGGGAAAGAGACATTAAAAGAGCATAAACTCTACGGAGGCAACCCAGATATTGATATTGCATATCAATATTTAAAATTCTTTTTTGAGCCAGATGACAAAAAATTGCAGAAAATTTATAATAATTATAAATCCGGAAAAATCCTAACTACAGAATTAAAACAAATTTGCATTGAAAAAGTAAAAGCATTTCTTTTTGAGCATCAAAAAAAAAGACAAGAAGCAAAAAAAAAAATAAATGAATTTATATTAAATGACTGATTAAAAATTATTTTTATTGTA
>NJDR01000003.1 GCA_002254415.1 Candidatus Aenigmarchaeota archaeon ex4484_52 | reverse complement strand
AATAGTTTTTGGTTATGTGCAACGACATCATTATTGCTCTCTTTTTTCATCTAAAAAAACAAATATTGAAATGTGCTTGTAAAACTATAAACAGCAGTTAATCTAATCATAAATTATTCTTTGACTCTGGCAATCAACTTTAAGATCCACGTCCTTGTTTTCAAAATGTTTTGATATTTTTAAAATTATAAATTATTTAAAATCTGAATAAAAAATAATCTATGCAACAAAAATATCTCATTAGTGAAACAATAAAAATTTCTCCAAAACGCATTGGAAATTTGATTGGAAAGCAAGGTGTTTTTAAAAAAAATTTAGAGGAAAAATTAAATGCAAAATTAACAATAAACAGCAAAGAGGGAACAATTTTGTGCCTTTTAAATGATTATGATGCATATCAGAAATTAAATAATATTATTATTGCAATTTCAAGGGGTTTTTCAAACAAAGATGTTTTTTTGCTATTAAAGCCAGATTTTATTTGTTCAATTATAAAATTAGGCAATAATAAAAAGACAAATATCAGGCAAAAGTCAAGAATAATCGGAGAAAAAGGAAAAATAAAAAAATCTCTTGAAAGATTATGCTCTGTAAAAATCAGCATTTATGGAAAGACAATTTGCTTAATTGGAAAAAATAAAGATATGTTTTTATGCCAGAGTGCAATAAATAATTTGCTAAAGGGTGTAAAACATAATATTGCTCTTGAAATCTTAAAAAAAAGAAAACAAGAAGAAAAACATAATCAGGAAAATCAATAACTTATTTAAATATATTTTTTTGTTAAAAATATGAACAACAAAACCAAATATTTACATATTGGATTGCTTTGCTTTATTTTGCTTGTTTCTTTTTGGATTAGAATAACTCCAATGCAGTTAATGGACTCCTGCCTAGAAGAAATTACCTGTTTTCGTGCTCTTGACCCATTTTATATTTACAGGATGAGTTTGTATTTACTTGAAAATAATTTTCACTGGCCAGATAACGATACAATGCAATATTATCCAAATGGAAGAGACCCGCACAATAACAGGCCCTTGACATATTTTATTCCTCCAATTTTATATTTATTGTTCTTTAAATTTTTTTTAACCTATTATAAATTTGCATGGATTTACCCGGCACTTATGGGGACTTTGCAGGTTCTGGTAATTTATTTTCTTGGCAAGGAATTATGGAATGAAAAAACAGGGCTTTTTGCTGCATTTTTTTATGCAACAACGCCTGCAATATTATACAGGACTTCTGCTGGTTTTATTGAAAAAGAGCCGCTTGCAGGAATCTTTATTTTATTGACGCTCTATTATGTTGTAAGGTCATTTAAAAAAGACACAATTTTAAATTCGATGCTTGCAGGAATGTGCCTGTGTTTTTTAAATCTAATTAGCGGACTTGCAAGTCCTATTATTTTGTTGCTCTTTGGATTTTATTTTATAATATTGTTGTTTGAAAAAAAAGACAATTTGCTAATTTTAAAATCACAATTGCCAATAGGCATAATTGGCATTATTTTTCCATTTATTCTTGGGTTTAAGCGACTTTCAATTTCTCCAATATATCCAAATGGACAAATGTTTTTGCTGTTGTCTGTATTGATTTTGTTTGTAATATTTGTCCAAAAAAAAATAAAAAACAAGTCCATTCGCAAATATATTATTCCTGTCTCTATTATTAGTGCTGTTTTTTTGGTTTTTATTGGCTCATTTTTTTCTACTAGCTGTGCTAAGTTAATTAAATCAACAACAGGGCTTGTAAGTTTAGAAAAAGGAGTGATTGGCTCAACTGTTGCAGAAAATGCACCTGGCTCTCTTGATGCCATAAAAGGCCAATTCAATGTGGGGTCAGGAATAAGTTATTTGCAGCAGACATTGAATACACCTTTATTTAATAAAGATGGCGCTTATAATTTTGCAGGGACAATTTTGTCTTTTTTTAGCGTAATCTCTCTTGTCTGGATTTGTGTGATTTTTATATTTTATAAATTATATTTGCAAAGGCATAAATACAAAAACAAGGATGTTTTTTATCTCGCATTGATTCTTGTGCCTCTTTTGGGTTATTTCAATTTTTATTATGGATTAATTGCATTTGTGTTTTTTGTCTCTTATTATAGTTTTAATATCGGCATTATTTTAATTGTTTTGTGGATGGCATCTTCTATTCACGGCTCCCTGAAATATATAAGAGTTATGTTTTTGCTTGGGGCTCCTTTTTGTGTAATGGCCGGCTTTGGCACTTCTTATATATTAGAATATTCAAAAAACTTGATTAATCACCCGAAAATTATGGAATTTTTAGAAAAAAGAAAAAAATCAAATAAAAAAATTATTGAAAAAGACGAAGAAGAAATCAATATTCCATTTATAAAAATAATTTGTGTTTTAATTTGCATGTGCTTTATTTCTGTCAATGTTTCATCAGCTTGGGTTGTAAATAAATATACTGGTCTTACATTTAATTCAAAATGGCAGGAAGCGATGAAATGGATGAAAAACAACACTCCAGAAGATGCAGCGATTATGAGCTGGTGGGACTATGGCTATTGGTTTCAGACAGCAGGAGAGCGAGCAAGCATCGCCGATGGAATGAATTCAAATGGGACAGTAAATGAACATCTTGCACAAATGTTTACTGATACAAATATTACGCATATAAAAGATCTTATGATTAGATATAAAGCCGATTATATGGTTGTTGATTACACTTTAATTGGAAAATACCCTATGATGAGTAGAATAGGACACAATGCCGCTCAAAATCATTATTATGAAGAGGATAATTTATATAATACCTCTGAAAATTGGTTTGCACCACTTCCAAAACCAATAACACAAAAAAAAAATAATTTGACTATTTTATTGTATAATTTTGGCAATGCAATTTTGAGCATTCCTTATAATAAGACAAACAGAACTCAAACAATTGCAGGAAATATAATATTGACAACACAGGGAATGTACAATGCAAAAGTAAAATATTTATGCACACAGGACGGGCTTGTTGATCTTGTTCCAAATGAGACAGAAAATATTGCAGATATTTGCTTATTATTTTCCAAATACGGAACTTATGTTCCACAGCCAACAAAAACACCGGGTTTGTCTAATTTTGCACGAATGTATATTTTTGATGCACATAATATTGATTTTTTAGAGAAGGTCTTTGACAATGATGAAATTAAAATATATAAATTAACTAATTAAAAATGACTTTTATGATTTTTCAAGTGAAACCAATTTTCTTGTCTCTTTCATAATTTTGCCAACCAGAAAATTCAATGACTTTTCTTTTCCATTTTTAAATTCTTCAAATGCGGTTTTATTTTTCACATACAACAATATATTCTTTTGTCATTGTCCCGCATCTTTGTCCTTTTTTATTTGTTGGTGAATTTTCAAGTGGCATAGATTTATTGCCTAGTAATCTTTCATAAGTAAATAAATGCTTAAAACCATTTTGTTCAAATTTTTCCGCGATAAATTGATCTGTTGGCAATTGAATATTTTTTACTCTTCTGTTGCCAACAACATAAATTATTTTTCCATTTTTTTTTACACTTTTAGCAACATTGAAAATAGAATCTTCTAAATCATAATAATACGAAGATACTTCTAAAGATCGTTTATATGATTTTTTATTAATTTCATTTATATAATTTGAAATTAATCCTTTGTTGTAAAGAGAGTTTGAAATTTTACCACCCATCATCAAACTGTCAATTTTACGAGCATTTTCAATTCCCAACCATTCATTAGAAAATAAAGAAAACTGCCCATAAGCAACAGTTGTCTTACTATCTCCATAAGGCGGGCTTGTTAAAACAACATCAAAATAATTTTCCTTTGTTTCAAATTTTTTATAATCTATGTTAATTTTCGCACTATCAAGTTTTGGAAAGTAGTATTTTTCATATAAAAATATTGTCTTGTTAAGTTTATTAAAATAAATTCCAAATACATCTGGGTTAAAATTTAAAATATCTTCTGATTTCATTTTATATAATTTGAATTCATTATTTCTTGTATATGAACATTCTCGTATTGTTTCTGAAAAAGGAATAAGAAATATTCTTTTAATATCCTTGTTTGCAATCTTATTAATAAAAAATTTAATAATTGATAAATTTTGTAAAACATTTTTTGAAAACCAAAAATGAATATTATAAAAGTCGGGAATTTGAATTTTATCAAAGTTTTCTTCTTTTTTTATAAATTCATATACTTCATTTCTTAATTTTTGTTTATATGATTTCATTTTATTTAAATCAATTTTTGTAAATTTTGCTTTAGAAATAAGCACTGCTAAAGGATTTATATCAAATCCCCACATTTCATTTATTCCACAATTCATTCCAATAGTAAAAGAAGAACCAGAACCACAATAAGGGTCTAATAATTTACAATTAGATATTTTTAATTCTTTGAATAGTTCAATGCCTATTTGAGGTATCATCGTTGCTGGATATTTATGCAAATTTGGATAATTAGTTGCATAATGTTGTCCAATAAAATCATATTTTGGATTTCTAATTACTTTATATTTCATAATACTTCATTTACAAAACAGACAATATCTGACAAAGGAGAGATAAATTCTTTTTTTGTAGGTTTTGCAATAAATGATTTGTCAAAAAATTTAAACATTCCTCTGTGTTGAGGATTATTAATTTCATTGTAAAAATTAACAGTAGCAAAACATACCAAAGGTATTTTTTCAGGATTATAAAAAATATTGTATTTATTTTTTATGGAATTTTCAGAACTTGCAATTTCCATTAATAATTTCCATTTGTAAGTTTGTCCAGCCCGCTCTCTTAAGGAAGTTTTTAATGATAAAATTATACATTTATTGATTTCATTATTTTCTTTTTTTGTGTAGATAATTAAATCAACATCTGGTTTTTGAGTTTGTCCATCAACATTAATTGTAGATATTTTGTCAAAATTTTTAACTTGTGATTTTTTGCTTGTAATAAAAATATTTGGCTTTATATTTCTAAGTATTTTATTTTGCAAAAATATATAAATAATTGCATTTGAAAAAGTATTTCCAGCTATGGATTTCATCGCTTGTCTAATATCTTTAATTATCTTTTTGTTTTTTCTTTCTTCTAAAATTTTCTCTACTTCATCTTTTACTTCAACTAAAATTTCATAAATATGATTAAACACTTCTTCTATTGCTTTTCTTTTAATCTTCTTTACTTTGAACAAATTTGTTTATTCTTTTTATAGAGTGTTGCATATAAAAAGACAGCTCTATATTTTTTAGTGTCTTGTTTTCTTCTTATTAAGTTGATATAGTTTCATAAATAAATATATTTGAACTTATTTAAATTTTTTTATATTCTCTATTATTTCCTTTGGATTTGCTCTTCCTTTTGTTTCTTTCATTACTTGCCCAACCAGAAAATTCAATGACTTTTCTTTTCCATTTTTAAATTCTTCAAATGCGGTTTTGTTTTCAGATATTAATTTGCTTATTATTTCATCCAAATTCATATTACAATTGCAAAAAGAATATTTTTCAATAATGCATTTGTAGGATACATTTTTTTCGTTTTTTGCTTCTTCTACCATTTTTTGAATGATTTTTTCTGCAATAAAATCAGAATATTTATTATTTGAAAAATCATTCAAGCATAAATAAATTTCCTGTTTTGACAAATCAATTGAAGAAAATCGCACATTGTTCCAGTTAAGTGTTTTTGTAATAGGTCCTGTAACCCAGGAAGATGCAATTTTTTTGTCTATATTTTTTTTGCACAAATATTCAAATAAATCTGCCAAATCCTTGTATCTAACTAATCGCTCTATTGTTTTTTCATTTAATTTATATTGCTGCAAAAATCTTTTTGATTTCATTTCCGGCAATTCTGGAATTTCTTTTTTTTTGTTTTCTATTTCATCTTTTTCAATTGTGATATGAGGCAGATCTGGCTCAAAAATATAGCCATAGTCCTCTTCTGTTTCTTTGAGGCGCAAGGGTTTTGAAATTCCGAGTTTATCTAACCAACCTCTTGTTTCCATCTGCGGAATTATATTTTTTGCCAATATATTTTTTTGTCTTATAAATTCATATTTTAATGCCTTTTCAACTTCTCTTACCCCTCCAATGTTTTTTACTTCAACTCTGTTTTTCCCTGCAAGAGAAATATTTGCATCTGTCTTTATTGTTGTTTCATCATCTAAATTATAAATGCCTAAATATTCCAGCATAGTTATTAATTTTTGAAGATAATATCTTGCCTGGGTTGAATCTTCAAAATCCGGCTCTGTTACTATTTCAATCAATGGCGAGCCACTGCGATTGTAATCCAAAAAACTACATTCTTTTTGATATATAATTTTTGCAGGATCCTCTTCAATATGAATTCTTCTTATTGTAATTTTTTTTTCTTTGTTGTTTGTTTTCAGGATTACACTTCCCTTTTGTGCAATAGGAATTTCATATTGCGTGATTTGAAAGTCCTTTGCAAGATCTGGATAAAAATATGTCTTTCTGGAAAAATATGTTTTTTTTGCTATATTACATTTCAAAGCAATGGCTAATTTTATTGCTATTTTCACCGCAGATTTGTTTAAATATGGCTTTGTCCCTGGATGGCCAAGACATATCGGGCATATTCTTGTATTTGGAGTTTCATCTTTTTTTGATGTATTAGAGCAGCAGCAAAACAACTTTGATTTTGTTGGAAGTGTAATATGCGTTTCTAAACCAATTTTCACTCCTTTTTCAATCATTTGTTGTTCAATCATATTTTTGTTTAATGGACATATTTATAAACATTATTTATATTTTTAAAAATAATGAAACAAAAAAATAGCAAGAGAAAAAAAATAACAAAAGAAGAAACAGCACTTGATTTGAAAAAAAAATTAATAAAAAAAGGACTGATAAAACAACAACAAAAAAATAAAAAAAGTTTTTTCGAAGAACTAAATTCTTTTTTTGAATCCTCTTTAATTGCATTATATGAATTTGCAAAGACAAAAAACATAAATATTTTTCTAAATGCCTTTTTTATTGATTTAATCAAGTCATATCCTTTTATATTTGAGCCATTAAAAAAAAAGATAATTGCAAGCAATATTTCTGAAATTCCAGAAGAATATATTACAAAAACAATGAGTGTTTCTGTATTTGCATTTTTTTTGTTTTTTGTAGTTGAATTTATAAAAAATTTTTTTTTCTTTTCTTTTTATGAAAATTCAATTTATTTATTGATTTTTGATTTGGCAATAATTCCAACCCTTTGCACAATATTTATTGGAATTATTTTTTATTTTGAACCATTTATAATTGCAAATAAAAGAAAAAAAAGCATAGAGACAAATATGCCTTTTGCAATAGACCATTTATCTGCAATTGTATCAACAGGAATTCCGCCAGAGATTGCATTTAAAATGGTTGTTGAATACAGTTCTTATGGAGAATTTGGGGTTGAAATAAAAAAAATAATAAACCGAATGAATTCATTTGGAGAAGATATAAACAAGTCAATGAGTTTTGTCCTTAAAAACACGCCGTCAGAAAAATTCAGGGAATTTATTTATGGAATGATTTCTGTATTAGAAGGCGGCGGAAATATAAATGAATATTTAAATGAAATGTCAAATGTTGCAATGTTTGATTATAAAATAAAAAGAAAAAAATATCTTGCAGATCTTTCATCATTTGCTGATATTTATACAATACTTCTTATTGCCGCCCCTTTTTTTATCATTGCAATATTAACAATTATGAATCTTGTTCCTGATGCAATGATTTTTGGAATGGATATTATAAGTGTTATGAAATTTACAATTTATGGCATAATCCCTATTTTTAATATTTTATTCATTGTTTCGTTATATGTTTTTCAGCCAGAGGAATAATTTGTTTTCAATCACTTAATTTACAATATTTTGCAAAACAAAAATACTCAATCCCACAAACAAAAGAAAGGCATTTTTTTATTTTTTCTCTATAAACATCGTCTGCCTTAACTAAAATATAGTCCCTTTTAAATAAAAATTCTGCTTTTATATTTTGGTCAAAAAACAAATCCTCTATATTTTTTTTTAATTTTAGGGAAAATTTTCTTTTTATTTTCTCTGATTTTAACCATAATTCTGCATATTTAATTAATAATAATTGCATATTTAATTTTTTCCTGTCAATCCAAAAATTACTTATTGTAATATTTTCTTATTCTTTAATAAGCAAATTTTTATAAATATTGATTTAATTTAAAGATACAATGAAATTTAAACCAGAAAATTTGAGAATTTAATTGGAATTAAGGGATTTAGTAATCAAATTCTAAAAAATCATTTTACATTATATAATGGCTATGTAACAAATACAAAAAAATTAGATGAGTTATTGAATTGTCTAATAAAAGAAAAAAATACAAAACTTCAGAATATGCAGAATTGAAGCATAGATTTATTGGGAGTTTAATGGAATGAAACATGACAAAAAATATTGGGCAACTTAATAAAAATTCAAAACTATTTTATGTGGAAAAATAATGAATAATTTATTGGATATTATTGAAAATCTAAAAAGAACAGAAACAAAAAAATTAGTAGATGATAAGATAAAAGAATTCAAAGAAAACATGAAAAAATCAAGCAATGAAATCTTTTTAGAATTGTGCTTTTGTATCTTAACTGCAAATTTCAATGCCCGAAAAACAATAAAAATTCAAAAAAATATCGGCAATGAATTTTTAACTCTTGGCGAAGTGCAAATGGCAAAGAAATTAAAAAAATTGGGTCATCGCCATCCAAATATACGGGCAAAATATATAATTGAAGCAAGAAAATATAAAAATACATTGAAAGAAATAATTGAATCTTTTAACAATGAAAACAAAACAAGAGAATGGTTGGTAAACAATATAAAAGGCATTGGATATAAAGAAGCAAGCCATTTTTTGAGAAATATTGGATATGAAAATTTGGCAATAATAGATTTTCATATAATTGATATATTGATAAAATATGAACTTATTAAAGAGCCAAAAACACTTACGAAAACAAAATACATAAAAATTGAGAAGTTATTGAAAAAAATTGCAAAAAAATCAAAGCTAAATTTAGCAGAGTTGGATTTGTATTTATGGTTTGCTGAAACAGGATATATATTGAAATAAATAAATATATTTTCAAATAAACAAATAAATCATATCTTAGCAGAATTAAAAAAACATTTGCCTCGTACGCATTTAGTGTTGCCTTTGGTTTGATTATCATTGGTTTGCTTACTCTTTTATTTCTGTTTTGGCAAATGCTG
The DNA here is from genome assembly GCA_002254415.1 of Candidatus Aenigmarchaeota archaeon ex4484_52. Lineage (GTDB taxonomy): Archaea > EX4484-52 > EX4484-52 > EX4484-52 > EX4484-52 > EX4484-52. The sequence goes on along the minus strand of NJDR01000003.1, from coordinate 11,692 downwards.
ATAATTCCACAGGCATCTGATATATTATTCTATATTTTCATCCATTGCATATGCTCTTTAGTGCCACAACAACTACTGCGATGTTTTGGAAATGAGAAAAATTTAATAAAATCTGTCTTTGTTGGATTTTTTGGAGCAGTATTGATATGAAATAGTTAAAGTAAAGAAGTTAATTTTCTACTTAACTATATTCTCTCCATGTCTGCCTACATTTAGTGCATCTGTAAAATCTCGTCTCTGGCTCATCTGATGCTCTTGTCTGCCTGCTCCACCAATATACTTCATTATTGCCACATTTTTCGCATTTCTTTTTTGTTTTTGGCAATTGCTCTATATTTTCATTATTTTTTAAAATAAGGGGTTTTTGTTTTTTAATTGTTTGTTTGAGAATGCAATTGCTTTTTTTCATCTCTATTTTTATTTTGCATTTTTTGCACACAAAATACAATTTGTTGTCTTCTTTTTGCAGAATCATTAAAGTTCCGCATTTTTCACATATTTTCATATTTTCCTATGTTTTTAATTCACTTCTGTGATTGTAAAGCACTTCGCATTTTTGCATTTTTCTTTTAGTAATTAAATTAAATAAAATTATTTTTGGAATACCCAAATATGGAATTCTTAAAATTTTTTTGCCTTTAATTTTGTCAAGACCAATTTCCCACGGATCTTTATTTTTATTATTATCACCCCATGTTGTAATTGTTTCATTTTTAATATCCCAAACGCGATGCACAATTAGTTTTCCTTTTTCCTCTTGCAAATATACAATTATGTCTCCATTTGCATTTGATTTTAATTGACTAACATTGGTTATTCCTTTTAATACCAGCAAATCGCCAACATTAAGTTCAGGATACATAGAGCAGGATACAACAGTTACAAGCGGTGCAGAAGTATTTAGGGCAAAACCAAGAATATTATAAAATAAAAATGCCAAAATAATTCCCAATATTATGCTTTCAATATTTTCTGTTAAGTCATTTGTCTTTTGTTTCATAATATTGTTTTTGATTTAATTAATCAAATCAATCAAACACGCAAATCTTTAAAAATATTTTATTGTTTTAAAAAATAAGAATAAATAAATATGCTTAATATTTTTGATTTAAAAGAAAAATACGATATAATTGTTATTGGTGCGGGACCAGGAGGATGCAAATTGGCAGAGTTGTGTGCAAAAAAAGGTCTTGATTGTTTAGTTTTAGAAAAAAGGCAGGAAATTGGAGCTCCAAAAAGATGTGCAGAAGGCATTGGAAAAGAACATTTACTTAATTTGGGTTTTTCAGGAAATGAAAAATTTATATTAAATGAGATTACGACCGGCTCTATTTTATATGCTCCAAATGGACAGCATATTATATTGCCAATAAAGAATAACAAAACCGGATATATTTTGGAGAGAAAGTTATTTGACAAAGAAATGGCAAGCAAAGCAGCACTTGCTGGTGCAAAAATATTTGCAAAATGCGATGTTGTTGATGCAATAATTGAAAATGATTTTGTCTGTGGTGTGGAATTTGAATATTATGAAAAAAAATATAAAATAAAATCAGATATTGTTATAAGTGCAGAGGGTGTTGAAGCAAAGATTGCGAGAAATGTCTTAAATTTACCAATTTCAAAACCAGATGAAATAATGAGTGGCTACCAATATGAAATAGAAAATATTGATTTAGATAATTCTCATCGCCTTGAATTTTATATTGGTGTTGATATTTCTCCTGGAGGATATATTTGGATTTTTCCAAAAGGCAAAAAAAAGGCAAATATTGGATTAGGCATTTATTCAAATACAAAGCACACAGCAAAATATTATTTGGATAAATGGATTAATACAAAAAGCAATTTAAAAAAGGGCTCTGTATTAGAGGAAAATGCAGGAGCAATTCCTGTTGGAGGTTTGCTGAAAAAAATGACTGCAAATGGTTTTTTAACAATAGGCGATGCTGCCCGCCAAGTTCACCCACTTCATGGAGGAGGATTATATGAATCTACTTATGCTGCAAAAATTGCTGCTGATGTAATAACAGATGCAAAATTGCAAAATGATTTTTCTGATAAATTTTTAGACAAATATAATAAAATATGGTGGGAAAAAAGAGGCGATGAACTTTTACGCGTAAATAAAATCAAAAAATGTTTTCACAAAATTTCCGATGAAGATTTTAATTTATTAATCAAATCAGTTAAAGACACTCATATTGCCAATATAATGAAAGGAAATGTATTTGAGATTTCAAAAATTATTCTTAAGAATCCAAAATTAATCAAATTCTCAAAATATTTTATTTTAAAATAATATGACTGAAAAAAAAAATATCACGCACATTGGTGTAATTATGGACGGCAATCGCAGATACACTATTCAAAATTCAAAAAAATTATTTTCAGGTTATTTGGATGGCGCTAAAAAAGCACAGAAATTTGTTGAATGGTGTATAGAAGAAAATATAAGTGAAATTACTCTTTATGCATATTCTATTGAAAATGATTTAAACCGATCTCTTGTGGAAAAAAAAACATTGATTAAATTATTTGTAGGTGTATTTGATGATTTATTGAAAAACAAACAATTAGAAAAGGATAATATAAAAATTAGATTTATTGGAGAGAGACAATTAATAGAAGAAAAAATAATAAATTTAATTGAAAAAATAGAGGCAAAAACAAAAAATAACAAAAGAATAATTGTAAATATTGCCTTTTATTATTCCGGAAGGCAGGAAATAGTTAATGCAGTAAAAAATATAAACCAGGACACAAAAAATAAAAAAATAAAAAAACAGGACATAAATGAGGATTTAATAAAAAAATACACTTATTTACCAGACAGCCAATATCCTGAATTGATTTTGAGAACTGGGTTTAGCCATCGCCTAAGTAATTTTTTATTGTGGCATTGCGCTTACAGCGAACTTTATTTCATTGATAAATTATGGCCCCAAATAGAAAAACAGGACCTAATTAATGCAATTGAATTTTACAAAAATTCCAAAAATAATTATGGAAAATAAAATATAATTTTTAAGCGATAAAATAATTTTTAATTTTTAACCCTGTTATTTATCCAGTTCTTTGTTTTTCCGAGAATTACAACAGGTGTTTTTTTAAAATCTTTTATATTTTTTGCACCGCACAAAAACATTGTAATTTTTAATTCTTCTGCAATTTTTTTTATTTTTTCAATTACTGCATCCGGGCTTTGCAGCGATGGTTTCAATAATGGAAGAGCAAATCCTAAATAATCAGATCCCAAGCGCAATAATTTTGCACACTGGATTCCATCTCTGACACCGCCAGATGCAATTAAAGGAATTCCACAGGAGCTGCACTCTATTGTTGAGATTGTTGTCGGTATGCCCCATTTTTTAAAAATCAAACCAAAATTATCTTTTCTTCTTAATGCCTCAATATGTGTAAAGGAAGTGCCGCAATTTCCAGCAATATCAATCATTGAAATATTATTACTCAATTTTGCTAATTTATATGCATCTTCTTTTATTATACCGCAACCTGTTTCTTTTACAATTATAGGTACAAAAGAGTTGTTTGCTATTTTTTTTAAAATTTCAAATCCATTTTCAAAATTCACATCGCCGTTTTTTTGTAATGCTTCCTGGGCAGCATTTAAGTGAATACAAAGAGCATCTGCATTAATTGAATTTGTAATTTTGTTTATGTCTTCTGTTTTGTATTGATTTTGGCAAAATTGTACTAATCCAATATTTGAAATAAGGAAAGGGATTTTTGGAGCAAATTTTTTTAATTCAAAACTGTTTGTCTGTTTTTTATCTTCAAGCATTGCTCTTTGAGATCCAACACAAACCGGGATATTTAATACCTGTGCTGCTATTGCAAGATTTTTATTAATTGTATTTGCTAATTTGCATCCGCCGGTCATGGCTTCAATTACAAAAGGATAATTTATTTTTTTGCCTAAAAAATCAACTGTCAAATCAATTTTATTTTTGTCAATATTTGGAATAGCCCTGTGCAATAAAACAATATCCTCATATAATGAAGTATTTTTTGTTTGGATATTTTTATTTAAGCATAACTCAATATGTTCTTGTTTTCTTTTTTCTATTGATGAATATTCCATTTTTTTAATTTTTTAATATTTTCAACCACAAAAGTATTGCAAGTATGTTGTTGGAGATACTGGCAGAACACATATCTCTTTTGGACATATAAAATTATTACAACTTTTATTATATATGTGTTATGCTATATATTTAAACAAATAAACTTTTATAAGATTATACTATTGCTTTTATGATTATTCAAAAAAAATATTTTGATTTATTGATTGTTGGAGCAGGACCTGTTGGCTCAACACTGGCAAATGAATTATTAAAATATGACAGGAATTTCAAAATATGTATTTTAGAAGAGCATAAAAAATCAGGAACTCCTCAACAATGCTCTGGCTTGTTTTCAAAAAATATAAGTGATGTTGTTGAATTAAAAGAAAATGAAATATTGCAAAAAATAAAAGGTGCTGATCTTTATTCTCCAAGTAATTTTAAATTTTCTTTAAACACAAATAAAATACAGGCATATGTAATTGACAGGACTATTTTCGATATGCGCCTTGCAAAACAGGCAAAAATATCTGGTGCAGGATTATTGTTAAACACAAAATTTTTGAGTGCAAAAAAATGCAAAGATATCTATAAAATAAAAATTTTGGATAAATTGAAAAATAAAGAAAATACAATTTATTCAAAATATATTGCTGCCTGTGATGGTGCAAGTTCTATTGTCGCAAAAAAATTTAATTTTCCAAAGATGCAATGCATTTATGGCTATGCAATCATAATAAAGGCAAAAACAAATCAGGATAAGGATTTTATTTCAAAAAATAAAGTTGCTTTATATTTTGGAGAAAAAATTGCCCCTGATTTTTTTTTATGGAAAATACCAAGAGCAAAACAAAAAACAATAGAAATAGGAATTGCATCGAAAAAAAAACCGCAAATATATTTGAATGAATTCATAAAGAGACAAAAAATAAACAAGAAAAATATAATTCACAAAATGGGAGGACTTATTCCCTGTGAAATGAGAAGCCAAATAATAAAGAACAATATTATTTTAGTTGGCGATGCAGCAGGGCAGGTAAAGTCAACTACGGGCGGCGGCGTGATTTACGGAATGAAAAGTGCCAAAATTGCTGCCAATGCAATTTTTCTTGCTCTAAAAAATAACAATAATGCATTGCTTAATAATTATTCATTTTTGTTTAACAAATCTCTTGGTGCTGAATTAAAAAAATTAAAATTCATAAGAAATTTTCTAAATTCAAAAAAAGATGCGCAAATTGATTTTTTAATAAAAACTCTTGACAAAAAGCAAATAAAGAAATTTATTGAAAATTATGGAGATATGGACACTGTAAGTCCGTTAATTTTTGAACTTCTTAAACATCCGGAATTATGGATTGATTTTTTTATTGTTATATATAAAATATTAAAAAACTATTTATTAAAATAATATTATAAAATATGAAGAAATATACAAGATATGAACTGGCCCGTCTATTGGGAGCAAGAGCATTGCAATTATCCACTGGTGTAATTCCCCAAATAAAGACAAAAGAAATAGACCCTCTAAAGCAGGCAGAATTGGAATTTAAAAAAAATAAAATCCCGTTTGATGTAGTTCGATAAAGAGAAATATGATAGGAAAATTAATAAGATTAGAGAGAATAATTGACAGAAATACAAAAAAAACAATAATTGTGCCAATGGATCATGGAATTACAATTGGCCCTTGCAAAGGAATTGTTGATATGAAAAAAACAATTGATTTGGTTGCACAGGGTGGGGCGAATGCTGTTTTAGGGCATGTTGGAATGCCATTGCATGCACACAGAAAAGGCGGAAAAGATATTGGATTAATTCTTCATTTATCTTCAAGCACAAGTTTAGGGCCAGATCCAAATAAAAAAATACTTACTGGCAGTGTTGAACAGGCAATAAAATTTGGTGCTGATGGGGTTTCTGTGCATATTAATATTGGATCCAAAGATGAGCCAGAAATGTTAAAGGACTTAGGATATGTGTCAAGAAAATGTATTGAATGGGGAATGCCATTAATTGCAATGATGTATCCAAGAGGTCCAAATATTAAAAATTCTTATGATGTAACTGTTGTAAAGCATTCTGTTAGAATTGCAGCAGAATTAGGAGCAGATATTATAAAAACAAATTATACCGGTAGTATTGAGTCATTTAGGGAAGTTGTAGATGGTGCATTGGGAGTTCCTGTAATTATTGCAGGCGGTGCCAAGGGAGAAGATGAAAAAACATTGCAGATGATAAAAAATGCAATGAAAGCAGGAGCATCAGGTGTTGCAATTGGAAGAAATGCTTTTGAACACAAAAACCCGGAAAAAATAATAAGAGCAGTATATGAAATAATTTATAATGATGCAAATTGCAAAGATGCAATTAATATTTTGAGTTAATGCGAGACTGGAGGGATTTGAACCCCCGACCTTATGGTCCGAAGCCATACGCTCTAATTCCGCTGAGCTACAGTCCCAATTTATAGAATCAATTAATAGAAGTTTTACTCTTTTAAATATTTAACTTCTAAAATGAATTGCTTGGTATTTTTCTATTTTTACACCTTCCTGTAAATAACAATCAGAATCAAGCCCAGCTTTGAGGCACAACTGGGATAAGAATTCCTGTTTTTTTGGCAACTGCTCCCAGACCTGCGGCAAAAATGTAGCTTTTCTAAAACCAGATGACAAAATTATTCCGTCAATATTTTCTTTTATTTTTTCTATTTTTTCTGCTTGTGTTTTTGCTTTTATCTCTTCTGGAATTGTCAATACAGATATTTCTATTTCAATTTTGTCTAATTCATCTGTCCTTAATTTATCAAATCTCGGGTCATTTACAGCAGCATTAATTGCATTGTCCCTAACAGCTAGATATAATGCTTTTGTAGGAAGAATATTTCCAATGCAGCCCCTTAATTGATTATTTTTTTGCAATGTTACAAATACACCTTTTGGTTTTTTTAATTCCTCATTATTTGTTTTTGGCTCGTATTTTCTGTTATTTAAAATATATTCTTCTATTGTTTTTCGCGCAATTTTTAGCAATTCTTGTTTTTGGTTTTTTGATAAAAAATCATTTTCTCTCTCAATATTTTCATTAGAGCTATCATTAACAAAAAATGCAATAGAAGAATACCCTACAACAGAATCTTTATCTCCTGTAATGTCTCCGGAATTTGCATATTTTAATATTTTTGCAGTCCAATTAAGTTTTTTGGCGATATTCATTAAAATTAAAATCGGTATTTTTCCGCACATTTCGCAATTAGCAGAGTTATTAATATCTAATTTCTCTATTGCATTTATTGCCTGCTTGTCCATCTTGACTGCCTCTTCATAAGAATGAAAATGAGACAGATCAGAACTTGCAATAATTAATGTTTCATCATCTAAATTATCAGCAATAAGTTTTGCAATTTTTTCAATCTGGTTTTTGTTTAAATCTCCTGTAATTATTGGAATAATTTCAAAATCATCTAATGTTTTTTGCAAAAATGGAATTTGCACTTCTATTGAATGCTCTTTTATGTGTGCCTCATTATTTGTATTTATCAAGTCAGATTCTTCTTTTAATTTATCAGCTGATTTTGATATTTTAACCAAACCAAGAGGTGTTTTATAATGTGTATAATTTCCAATAGAGGTATAATTAAAATAAACATAATGCGAGGGAGCAAGAATTATTATTGTCTTTATATTTTTGTTTTTTACTAAATTATAACCATAAGATGCAACACCTCCAGAATAAATAAACCCTGCATGTGGCTCAATTAGTGCTTTTATTGTTTTATTTTTCAATTCAATATTTTGTTCTTTTTTTGACAAAAAATTTTCAATCAAATCAGATAATCTTTTTTCATCAGCAGGATAAAATCCTCCTTCAACTGCCGGGTTTCTTATATTCATATTATTATTAATTGGAAATAATTGCGTGAAAATAATAGACATTATTAAAATTAAAAAACTTATGTATTGTAGCATATTTTAAAAACTTCTGCTTTTTGGCAAAAGTTAAATCAAATGTTAATTTAAGGTTAAATTACTGCAATAGTTTTAAAAGTTATATACAATGAAAAAAGGTTGCTTGGGATTTTTATACAAATGAATCCTGTTTGAATGAAAATAATACAAAAAAAAAACAACTTTTATGAATTCCGGGGTTTCAATAATATAAACGATTTCCAAAATGCTAATTGCACATGGGATAGTTATAGTTATTGTAAAAAAGAAAATTGCTTGGATTTTAAAGATAAAACAATTGCAGTAGGCATCTACTATATATAATAATTCAATAAACTGCAAATGGGAGACAATAGGCGCTGCAACTAAACAGATAATTATTACTATGAATTGGCTGCTGGAATTATAATTAATTATAATACAAAAGAAGTGTGTAAATCAAAAAATATAAGGGGCACATGCACATGAATCTGATTCAAATTATATTAGAGATAGCAAAAAGAACAGAACAAATCAAATTACGCAAAAATCACATGATTTGCAAACACAAATAGAAAATAAAATAACAGATACTTTAAAAAAAGATTTGTCAATGTCTTCTAATACTAAAATAATCATAGTTGCTGTAATTATTCTAATTATAGTATTGTTTGCAATATTTCTAAAATCAAAACATCACGAACAAAAAAATTCAATAGAAATTCCAGCTGAAACAAAAGAAGAAACCAAAGAAGAAGAATAAAATCTAACATTTATAAAATTCATTATTATGTTTTGATAAATATGTCTGGAAATACTCAAACAATAAATTATCAAGATGAATATGGCAATATAGACAAGAATCTAAATAAGGAATATAAAATTAATTTGCTTACAGAAGAAAATAAAATGCTTAAATTATCTTTGTTTGAACTTGAAAAAGAGATAAAAAAATACAAATCCGTCCCGTATGTTATTGCAAGGGTTATTGAAATAGTTGATAAAGACAAAGCAGTTATTTTAATTCACTCTGGAAAATTTTTTGTAAATATCGCATCTAAATTCATTGGAAAAATAAAAACAGATGATGAGGTATTTGTTGAGCAGGGCTCTTTGACAATAATTGGCAAAAAAGGAATTAGCAAACATTTTGATGTTGAAAGATTTGTAATTGCAGAAAAACAAAATATTGACTGGAAAGATATTGGCGGTCTTGAAGATGAAAAACAGGAATTAAAAGAAGTAATTGAAATGCCATTGCTTAGGCCGGACTTATTTGAAAAAATAGGAATAAACCCTCCAAAAGGTGTTTTGCTCTATGGGCCCCCGGGATGCGGAAAAACATTAATTGCAAAGGCAATTGCAACGAGCACACATGCGAATTTTATTCAAATAGTTGCATCAGAACTTGTGCAAAAATTCATCGGCGATGGAACGAAATTTGTAAAATCAATATTTGATCTTGCAAAGGAAAAAAAGCCATCAATAATTTTCATAGATGAATTAGATGCAATTTGCTCAAAGAGAATAGAACTTGGGACAAGCGGCGAGCGAGAAGTCCAGAGAACATTTATGCAATTGCTTGCAGAAATTGATGGATTTAAGCCACTGAGTAATGTTAAAATAATCGGGGCAACAAACAGGATAGATATACTTGATAATGCAATTATACGACCCGGAAGATTAGAACGACTTATAAAAATAGGACTTCCAAATAAAAATCAACGACTGCAAATATTCAAGATACACACAAAAAATATGAAACTTAACAAATCCATATCTTTGGAAAATCTTGCTGTTGAAACAAAGAATTTAAGCGGGGCACAAATAAATGCAATTAGCACAGAAGCAGGATATTTCGCCTTGAGAGACAAAAGATTTGAAATAAAGCAAATTGATTTTGAAAACGCGGTTAAAAAAATAAAAAAAAAACAAAACAAAAAACAATTGAATTTTTATGCTTAAAAATAATTTATGGATGTAAAAAAACAAATAATTGCTCTTTCATATAAATTATTTGGAAACTTAATAGAAAAAAATGAAATTGACAAAATTAGTTTATGTACTGATTTAAAAGAAGAGCTTAAGTTTTCAAATATTCATTTATCATTAATAGAATATTTGTGCGTTGCTTTATTTTGCTCTTGTGCCTGCTTTGTAATTTCAACACCAATTATTAGTGTTTTTATTCTTTTAATTACAGAAGAAGTATTTTTTGGTTTATTTTTGGCTATATTTGGGTCTTTTTTTTTGTGCGTTGTTGTTTGCGTTGGATTTTATTTTCTGCCATTTATGCTAAAAGGAGAGCAAAATAAAAGGATAGATGATATTCTGCCATTTGCAATGTCTTATTTGACAATAATGGCAGGGTCTCAAAATCCATCTGTTTCTATGTTCAAAACAATATCCAGATTTGATGAATATGGAGAGGTCTCAGATGAAGCAAAAAAAATAGTGGCTGAAGTAGAGATGATGGGACTTAATTTTAAAGATGCTCTTTCAAATGCTGCGAAGCGAACACCTTCAAAAAAATTCAAAAATATATTGGAAGGCATAAAATCAACAATAGAGGCGGGCGGTGACTTGAAGTCATATTTAAAAGATACTACAAAAGAATTAATGGCTTTTTACAAAATACGATTAGAAAAATACGAGAACCAGGTGATGCTATTGACTGAAATGTATCTTACTGCTGTAATTGTCGGCTCTATATTTTTGCTTGTAATATCTGTTATATTTAGCGTAATTGGGACTGCTTCTAATGAATTAATTATAAGCATGCAATTGGCAATTGTAATACTTATTTTGCCTGCATCATCTGCTGGTTTTATTCTTATTGAAAGAGGGATTGCTCCTGCACAGGCATAATTTCACTATCTCAAAACACAAAAATAATCCAACTATTGTTTATATTTTTTCTTTTAATAAATCGCTTAAAGTTTTATAAATTGTTTTTTCTTCTGATTTTGATTTAAAATATTCCAATAACAATTTTAATGTCTTTTTTTCTGGAAAAATAGTTAAAATTATTTCATTTTTTTCCATTTTTCTAAATAATTTAAAATTTCATTCCATACTTCATATAATTCAAGAAAATCAAAAAGTTCTTTTCCGTAAAATAAATATAATTTAACGCCATAGTCATTAGACATTTTTTCTAAAGAAGAAATATAATAATTTTTATTTTTTTTTAGTTCGGGGTCAATAAAATAAAAAATACCTATTAAATTTTTCTCTCCTTTTTCGTTTATCATTGCATTTAATTTTTTCTCAAAATTATCTATTTGCCCTCTTTTTTTAGTTGAATCGTGGTCATCTCTTATTTTCTGTTCCACAAAAAACACTTTTTCGTTTTTTGAAAAGCATTGATCAACATTTAATTTATCATTTTTCTGGGCAGAGAATTTTTTGTTTAGAATTTTAAAACCAGTTTCTTTTAAGTATTCTTCAATTAATGTTTCAAAAGCATCTCCAAATCTAATCTCGTGAGATTGCAATAAATTTTGCAGAATTTTTGCTTTTGGTTTTGTTGGTCTAAAAAGTCCAATATATCTTGAGGGATATTTTGCAATTTTTTCCATTTTTCTAAATAATTTAAAATTTCATTCCATACTTCATATAATTCAAGAAAATCAAAAAGTTCTTTTCCGTAAAATAAATATAATTTAACGCCAT
>NJDR01000021.1 GCA_002254415.1 Candidatus Aenigmarchaeota archaeon ex4484_52 | reverse complement strand
TTGGGTGTTCTCTTTGATATAAAAATGCCTTCCTTTTCGAGCAGAATTTTTAGTTTCCATGATTCGTAAGGAAACAAATTCCGCAGATGTACAACTCTTTGTTTTGTTGCATTTGTAATTGTATAATAAATTGTATGCGGACATCTGGTTTTGTCCTTTAAATTCCAGCCACTCTTTGCCTTTTTTAGCCATCTTCTTATGGTCTTGACAGAAAAAGATTTGTTGTATTTTCTCTTGATTATTTTTTGGATATCTTTGGGTTTTCTGCCCGGAAACCGGGCTAATGTAACTATTTTTCTTCGTATCTCTTCTTTTTTCACATTTATCGCCTTGCCCGGAAACCGGGCTAATGTAACTATTTTTCTTCGTATCTCTTCTTTTTTCACATTTATCGCCTCTCTCAGAGAGAGGGACAAATGTCATGAAGTTATACAAACTTTTGTGAAGCAAAAGTTTTTTTAATACTACAAAAAAGTATCATTATATTTAGTAGTATAATTATATGTTTAAAAGGTTTTATTTATTGTTTGTTTTGAGCAATAGTTGTTTGGTTGATTAAAGCCAATGAAGCCGACACCGCCGGCTATCAGATATTTACTTGACATATTTTTTCAAAAGTCCTCTAAATCCCAAATAGCAAAGCCCTGTTTTCTTAATTATTTTTTATCTTTAATTTTTTTTGCAATCAATGCAAAATATTCTTTTCTGTTTCCCAAATTCCAATTAACAGATTGCGACTTTTGTTTTAATTCCTCTAAAATAGTTAATACTTCGTTTCTTTGTTTTTTTGAATTTTTATTTTTTCTTCTATTTTTTGCAGTTCATAATATTTTTCTAAAACTTCATTGCAACAAATTTTATTTCTTTATTTGCTAATAATTATTTTTGAATTAAATATCTTTCAATATCCTTTTCTGTTTTTTTAATAAGATTATATCCTTTTTTTATTGCATCAGTTAATTTTGGGTTTTCATTTTGCGTTTCTTTTAATATTTCATTAAATCTTTGTTTTCCTTGTTTTGTTGTGCATAATTTTTGTAATTGTTTTTCTGCTTCTCGTTTTACTCTTGTATCTTTAGAGTGGGTTGCTGTAATCATTAATTCTTGCACAATTACAGGATCTTCTAAATTTGCATTTTTAACATCATCTATATTTCCAAAACCATCGCTAAATTGTGCTTGTTTTTCATATTGTTCTATATATTCCTCTGGTGTTTTAATGCCTATGCCCTGTATTTTTTCAATATCTTCAAAATGTATTTTTTTTCTTGTGATATTTTGCTTTGTTATTTTTCCTTGTCTTATCCCATCTTCAACCCATGTTTTGATTTGCTCTGGACCAATTTCATCAATTTTTTTAAATACATTTTCATAATCTCTTGTATTTTTCATTATTACATTTTTAAGCAAATATTCTACTGCCCTGTGCTGGACATAAGACAAAACACCAACACCGTAGTCAGTTTTATAAAAAGACAGAGCAAGGGAAATTGTAAATTCTATTGCTATGCGTTCTGCAAATTTATGTTCTTGTGCATTATTTTCCAATGATGTTCTTGGAAGAATTGCAATGTTTTTATGAAGACGAGAATTAGAATTTAAAGACAAGATACCAGCAACAGCATCAACATCATTATTCGACATATAATCTTTTATTAAATTTATTTTATATCTTATTTTATTTAAGTCCTCATTTTCTTCTGTTAATTGCCTTTTTTTTCTAATTGCTCCGATATAAACTATTTCTGCTTTTGACAAATCGGATTTATCTCCTTTAAATTCTTTCAAAATTTTTTTTAAATCATTGTCATTTAATTCATCTTTTAGAAGTAATCCGTATTGATAAGTCCAATAAATATATTCCAATCCTGAGTCAGTTCCCAAAAGTTCCCCAGTGGTTTTATCAATTGAAGAAAATAATCTATCCATTATTTCTGACTCTTTTATATTTCTTGTTTCTCTTAATAATCCTATCTTATTTTCTTTTTCTTCAACAGCATAATGAAATAAATGACCAATTTCAGATGGAAACGCAAAAATACATCCGTGGATTATTGGGGATTCGATCCAACCATTATCATATGAATCAAGTTCAATAAAGTTTATTCTTTGTTTAACAAAATTAATTATTTTGTCAATTATTTTAATATCTAGTTTTCTCAATAAATAAGCAAAACACAAATTAAGCAAAAAATTGCCTTCATTATAATCTTTTATTTTATTCAAAATATAATTAATATTTTCTTCATATTTTGAAAGATTTTCATTGAGAGAATATTTTGCAAAATTTATTCCAACAAGTGAGTTTATTAATATTTGAGTCCAGTTCATTTTTCTTGCAACAAGAATATTATTTTGAATGAGTGCTTGTTTGCAAATAGGAATTACATCATTTTTTATCCATTCTAAAGGATTTTTTTCATTAAACAATAATTGCAATAATTTATCTGTTTTATCCGGCAAAATAATACTATTGCTGCACAATATACAAAACAAATACAAAGCAGATTGAAAAGAAGTAGTGTTTTTTGGATCATGATTATCTAAATATTTTAGATATAATGAAATTGTTTGTTTATCTTCTATTTTTACATAATCAAACAAAACACTCATCTCTCTGTATTTTACTACAATATAATTGTAAATATAATTTTCTTTATCAGAGATAGGTATATTTTTGCTCCATTTTTTTTTATTTGCCTCAAAATATTTTGTATCTATTTTATATGGAAGAATTTCTTCTTGCAATTTCTTTGATTCATCATAATTAAACCATTTGATTAGAATAATCTCTACATCATATTCTCCAAATTTTTTTTCTTTGTATAGTTCTTTAATACTATTAATTAAAATGCGCTTTTCTGTTTTTTTAGTTTCTTCTAATATTTTTGTTATTATGTATCTTGTTTGATCATCAATTCCGCAAAAGCAATCTTCAATAAAATGCTTTATTATATTTATTTTATTTTCATAAGAAGATTTTTTTTTAATTTCTCCCAGTGTTGAGGCACAGTAATGCGGTCTATAAAATTTTTTAGATTCAATTACTCTAAATAAATATTGAATTGCAGATTCACCTATTTTTACAAGTTCTTGTGTATTACGATGTATAACATAATCTCCAGTTTCTTTCTCAAATACATTAATTAAATAAAAAATATCATCTTCATCGCCTTTGTAATTGTATTTTCCCAGTGTTAATTTTTTTAAAATTCTATTATATTTTTTATAATTAAGATTTGCCATTTTATTTTCAAATTCTTCTTTGCTAATAAAATCCTGATTTTTAGAAACCACCTGCTTTATATTTTCAAATTCATTTATTTTATTTTGACCGAGAACATGATTACATTCTTCAATTGCTTTTTTTGTAACATAACCAATTTTTTCTTTTTCCAAATCATACACATCTCCATTTATGCTTATTAGTTTATTTTCAATTATATTTTCCAAAGAAAACCAATCTCCTTTTTCAACTTCTTGTTTTGAAAAATTGCATTCTGCTTTTTTAAAAACAATTGCATAAAATGGATGAATTGTAAATTTATTGTTTAGTGTATTTCTCGGTGTTAATTTTTTTAAATCATATTTATTGATTTGGATTCTTGTTTCTTCTCTTAATTCTCTTATTGCTGCATTTTCAAATGTTTCTCCTTTTTCTATCTTTCCACCTGGGCAAACCCATTCTCCGGGATAAGAAAAGTGCGATGGTCTTTTGGTTAGAAGAACATAATATGTTTGTCTTTGTTTATACAATAGCACAACTATTGCAAAGTCGCGCGGTTTTGCAAATAATTTATCAAAAAAACCCATATTTAATTATATTTTATTCAAATCATAGATTCTAAATCTGCTCAATCCCATATCTTTTGCAAATATATCTATATTTTTTTTATTTAAAAGTATTTCTAAATCCAAAGAGCCCTCTATTTTTTTATTGCATATAAACTAAAAACTACCAAGCAATAAAAAATCATAAAAATCCTCTTTGGATTTTTAATTTTATTTTTGCATCATCCTTTGAATTTTGATTTTTGATTTTGTCTTCAATATTATCTAATTTACCGGCGCCAAGTCGCTTTAATACTTTACAAACAAATAATATTTCATCTAAAGTGTATTTAAATTTTTTTCCATCTAATCTATATTTGGTAAAATATTTTATATATTCATCTTTGCATTTCTTATCAATAATAAAATCAATTAAAAAACCCAGAGCAATTAATTTTGTTTTTTTTGCAAATTTTTTGCATCAAACCATCATCTGTAATTATGCATATTTTTTTGTCTTTTTCCTTGAAATGCAGGCCAAGAGCAATTACATCAATATCAGTTTTACTTAATTTCTTTGATTTTTCATTTAATTTTATTTCCAATTCCTGTGCTTTTTTTATACATTCGGGTAATGGTTGAATAAACTCCAATATTCCCTGTCCTCTCATACAATCCAGTCGCATTTTTGCTTTTGGTGATTTTGCTTCTGTCTCAACTAAATACGGGCAAATATAAATATTTGAAGTATCAATCAGAAATCCCTCTTTTACAAATACACAGGTATCTAAAATATAAATTTCATTCATAAATTTTTTTTAAATCACTACTGATTTTTTCTTCTGTGTGCTTTTCCAAGTCCTTTAGAGTGATTTTTCCAAGTGATTCAAAATCCCTTCCAACAATCAATACATATCTTATGTTTTGATTGCTTGCATATTTTATTTGATTGGATAAATTTCTTCCGGTTATTTCTGTCTCAATAATTGTTTTTTTCCTTTTTAATTTTTCTCTCAAAAAAGAGGCAATATTCATTGCAGTTAAGCTGTGCTCTTTATCTGCATTTGCAATAAAAAGTGCATTTTTATTCATTTTATTCTTTTTTTTTGCTTTTTTTTCATTTTTTTTTGCAATAAAATAATCCAATAATCTATCCACTCCAAAAGAAATACCTGTGCAAGGAATTTCTTTTCCAATAAAAGTTCCAAGCATTTGGTCATATCTTCCACCACCACATACATTGCCTAATTGTTTTCCTTCTTTTATTGTGGTCTCAAAAACATTTCCTGTATAATAATCAAGACCACGAACAATGCTTAAATTAAATTTGCAGACCTTATCTATCCCATAAGAGGTTAAATATTCTGCAAGTTTTTCAAGTTCCAAAAAACCGTATCTGACACTTGGCTCTTCTGCAATCGGAAACCTTTTTTTTATACTTTTCAAAACATCAAACATCGGTCCTGTAAGTGCAAAAGAATTTAGAATTTCATTTGCCTGTATTTTTTCAATGCCATATTTATGAAATTCATTTAATAATTGCTGTTTGTTTAATTTTTCTATTTTATCTATTGTCCGCATTACTCCGATTTTTTGGTCCAAAGCAATTCCTAAGTAATTTAGCACTCCGTCTATTAATTTTCTATTGTTTATTTGAAATGCAAAATTAGTAATTCCTATATTTTTCATTACACAATAAGCGCAAAACAATATTTGAGCATCAGCACTTTGGTCTTTTGAACCAATAATATCTATATCATACTGGCAAAATTCCCTGTATCTGCCTTTTTTTGTATCTTCGTATCTCCACACTTTGCCAAATCGCTGCAATTTTTGCGGAATAGAAAAATTTGTATTTTGTGACAAATAACGCGCAAGTGGCACAGTTAAGTCATATCTCAGACCCACTCTTCTTTTTCCAAAATCAAGAAAATTAAATGTTTGTGCTTCTATTTCTGACCCACCTGTGCCTTGCTTTGTTAATGTGTCAAAATACTCTAATACTGGCGTATCAATTTGTTTAAAATTAAAAATGTCAAATACCTGTTTTATTTTATTAACAAGAATGTTTTTTTCCTGCATCATTTCTGCTGAAAAATCTCTCATTCCTTTTACTCTTTGCATATTAAACCTGTTGTCTATTAATATTTGAACTTCAATTTCTATTATATGAATAATAAATATTAATAAACTTTTGGAAACACCAGATTGTGTATAACTTCATGACATAAAAATAATTTATTTCTCTCTAAACCAACTCAATCCCCGGCTTACTCGGCGATGCCCTATTTGCTTTCAAATTCCCTTCAAAATCATCAGAATTTAAAACACAAACTTCAAGCCCGACGCATTTAGAAATATAATCAATTTCTTTTTTTAAAATCTCATATTCAGACGACATATCTGTTTTTTTTAAAGGAGGATTTTTTTGAAGATATTTAATATAATTTGCAGCATCTTTTCCGTGCTTTTTTATTCTAGCATCACTCATCAGCACACTAAATAAATTTGCCTTATCTTCAATTTCTACGGATTTATTAAAAGCAAAATATTTCCAGTTCTCTGCAATATATAAATTGATTTTTTTTGGTTTTGCATTTATTATTTTTTTAATATTATTTATGTCTTTAATTATTTTTTCAATAAAATCATATTTCTCAATTAATTCCTCATCAATATCTTTTGAAGTTATTTTTGGCAAATTGCAAACAGATACAAATTTTTTTTCTCCTGTTTTTTGCCACAATTCCTCTGCAATATGAGGAATTAGAGGGGACAGCAGGATAATCCAGTTTTTTATGCATTTGTGCAATGCAACAGAATTTTTTTTATTGTTTGCAATATATTCATAAACAAGATTTGAAATGTCATAAAAACCCATTTGAGCATATTTTTGCAAATTAAACTGGTTTGCTGCTGCAATTGATCTAATGAGAATTTTATTGAATCTGGATTCAAAAACAAAGGCATTTTCATTATTTTGAATTTTCTTTGATTTGCAAGAAATAATATTTTCAATAGTCCAATAAAATTTCTCTAATTGTTTTTCCATTATTTTAACTTCTTTTTCTTTCCAATCAACAGGCGATGAAAAAGACGCATTTGTGATAATATAGATGCGAAATAAATCAGCAAAATATTTACTGCTGATTGTTGAAAGAGCGATTACATTGCCTTTTGATTTTCCCATTTTTTGCCCTTCGCACAAAACCGGCTCAATTAAGCTAATTGCCTTTGGCCAATATTTTTCATCAAAAATTGCTGTGTGATGAAATATGTAAAAACTCAAATGATTTGAAATATGCATAATTGCTGTGTGTCTTAAATCAACACCATACCAGTATTCAAATTCATTTTTCATATTTTGAATTATTTTTTCATCTATCTTTGCTTGCTTTGAAATTTCTTTTATAGTTCCCTTGTTTTTATAAATATAGTCAAATAATTCGATGCTCAATTGCTCTGGCTCAATATTGTGTTTTTTTATTAATCCAGCAATTGTATAAAATGCAGTATAAATTGTAGAATCACTCAATGATTCAATTACCCATTTTTTGTCAAATGGCAATTGTGTTCCAAGTCCTCTTTTTCTTGCACAAGGTCTTTTATCAAGCCATTCAAATACTTTTTCAAAAGCAGTCCTGTATTTTCCCGGGATTATTGTCATTTGTTCTAAGCAGTTTTTTGCTTTTTCTTTCCATTTATTTGAATTAAAATCAATAAACCACTGGTCCTTTAAAATTTTGACAAATATTTTTCCGCCGCATCTGCATTTTAGAGGCCAACTAACCGGTCTGTAAAAAATCTGTGAAATGTTCTTTTCAACAAGAAAATCCTTAATTTTATTTTTTATTTCATTTACTTTTAAATTTGAAAATTCAAGGCATTTTTTATTTAAAATCCCATTATAAAATTCGCTGGAGTATAATTCCTCTGTTGCTTTTTTCAAATCATCTTTTTGGCTTTGATTAGAAATATTGTATTTTTTGCAAATATATTCTGCTGGAATTATATCTTTGAAATTTTTCGTATCTATGATTTTTACCGGCTTAATTGAATTTATTTTTTCAAAATCCAAATTATGTTTTTCAATTAATTTTTTGTTTTTTTTCAAATCACACAAAGCAATAAAATCAAATACAGAATGTGCTGGAACGCTAAAAACAATTCCTGTTGCAAAATCAACATCAGCAAAATCAGCCGGCAATATTGGAATTTTTTTTTTGATAACTGGTGTAATTACACTTTCACTAATTAATTCACTTCCGTTTATTTCTTTGATTATTTTTATTTTTTTGTTTTGATAAATTAATTTTAGTGATGCAATTTTTGAAATAAACCAAATTTCATTATTTACCTGCGCTTTTACATAAATCTCATTTGGATTTATCCAAATATTTGTTGCACCAAAAATTGTCTCTGGTCTCAATGTCCCGACAACAATAAAAGCATCCTGATTTTGCAATTTGAATTTAATTAAAACAAATTCCTGAATATCCAGATTTTGTTCATCTCCTGATTTTATGTCATCTTCACCAACTGCATTATCGCAATCAACGCAATACAAAACAGGATATTTATCCTTTATGATTAATTTCTGTTTTTTCAAATGATGATATTGCCATTCAATAAATTTATTGTAAATTTTATCTCCTGTTGTAAAGCATCTTCTCCAGTCCAAACTCATTCCAATATTTTCAAAGTCCTTTCTCATTGCAACAGAAAAATATTTTACAAGATTCCATGGGTCTGTAAAACTATTGATTATTTTGTCAATTTCTTTTTTGTCTTTTGTGTGATATGAAACATATTCCTTGTATAATTCAATTATTTTTTTATCCTTTCTTTTTATTGCAGCAGAGACAGCTAAAACAGGCGTGCCTGTAATGTGAAATGCCATTGGATACAAAACATTAAATCCCTGCATTCTTTTAATTCGTGCAAACACATCGCTACAAACATAACTTCTGCCATGTCCAATATGATATGGCCCATTTGCATAAGGATATGGAGAAGTAATAAAGAATTTTGTTTTTTGGTTTTTTGGATTTGCTTCAAATATTTTTGACTGCTTCCACTTTTGTTGCCATTTTTTTTCAATGTCTCTAAAAAAAACATTCATATAGATTTTTGAAAAAAAAGCTTAAAAATTTGCCGCAAATTTCATTTAACAAATATTTATGATTTTTTTT
>NJDR01000020.1 GCA_002254415.1 Candidatus Aenigmarchaeota archaeon ex4484_52 | reverse complement strand
TAAATCAACTAATAGAGATGCTTAATATTCCTGCTGTGACAACACTTATGGGAAAAGGAGCAATTCCGGAAAATCATGCTTTGTGTCTTGGGATGTTGGGTATGCATGGGAGAAAAAGTGCAAATTATGCAATTATGAATGCCGATTTGATTATTGTTTTTGGATGTCGCTTTTCAGACAGGATTACGGGCAAGACAAGTGAATTTGCACGGGATGCAAAAATAATACATATTGATATTGACCCTTCTGAAATCAACAAAAATATTAATATTGATATGTCAATTATAGGAGATTTGAAATTGGTTTTAGATGATATTTTGTCAGTTTTGAAAGTGAAATTGAAATCACCAAAAGAAACAGAGTGGTCAAAAAAAATGAAAAAAATAAAGCAGATTTGCTCTTGCGACACAGATATAAATAAAATACCAATAGATCCAAGAAAAGTAATAAAAGAAATAAATAATATAATAAAAGACACAGATATTATTACTACGGGTGTGGGACAGCATCAAATGTATGCAGCTCATTTCCTTGAAAGAAATACCACTCGAACATTTATTAGCAGTGGTGGATTTGGGACAATGGGGTCTGGATTCCCTTTTGCAATAGGTGCAAAAATAGCAAAGCCAAATGTTGAGGTATTTGATATTGACGGAGATGGTTCTTTTTTAATGAATAGTCAGGAACTTGCAACAGCAAAAGAAGAAAGCATAAAAATAACTCCAATTATATTTAACAATAATTATCTGGGAATGGTTCGGCAGTGGCTTGAAATATTTTACGACAAAAGATATTCTCAGGTTAATCTTGGAAAAACAACTAATTTTGTAAAAATGGCAGAGGCGTATGGATTAGAAGGAATATTTGTTGAAAGACCAAGTGAAATTAAAGATGCTCTGTTACAAGCAATTAAAAATAATGAAACAACTCTTGTAAATATTGCAATTGAGCCAGAGTCAAATATTTTGCCGATGCTTCCGCCAATGGGAGAATTAAAAGATGCATTTGGTGGTTGTATGGAAAAAGCAGGATATGAAATTTTTGATGGATTAATATGAATAAAACTTTTACATTCTTTTGTTTTTGCTTCTTGGAATTTTTTATGTTTCATTTTCAAGTGCTTACATAAAGTAATAGAAGAATATTAAATGAAAATAATATATTGGATAATATCAATTGTTTTTATGTTTTTGGTCAATATATAATATTTGACAAATTATTTTCTCATATGATATTATTCTGGTAATAAAAATTACTTAATTTTTTAGTAGTTTTATTACTCATATGGTTTGGTGTTTTTTACATACTTTATAATGGCGATGAGAGACTATATTTGAATTTATTTGCGGTATACTTGTTATTCTAATTATATTAATGCTTTTAACATATTTTATTATAGATATTTATGATTATCATATTGCTGAGAAAACTATGAAAACAAAAAAAATCATAAATATTACTAGAATTATAGTTTCTTTGCTAATATTAATAAATTTTCTTAAAAACACAAGCAAAATATTTTATGAAATTTTTTTACTATTGTTTCTTTTTATATTTGCTTTTTTATTATTTTTCATAAAATCACCAACCAAAACCAAACAAAAAATAATTAATTAGATTTGAGATAATCACATTATGGATATGAATAAAATATGAGAAACAATGCAACCATATTGGTCTCTATAATGTTTGTGCATATTGCCATGCTGATTCCAATATGTATATCTAATGCATTTAGGATTAGAGTAATGGTTTCCTCAATATAGATGATAGCACGCTTTTCATCAATTGATTTTATTATAATAGCTCTTGTGGTATATGTTGGTTGGTGTAGTGATTGGTTACTATAATCACAACAAAAATATAAACAATACTACTATGGTGTTTAAGCGTTTAACTTTTAAATTTATAATATAAATATTGTGTTATGAAAACTTATATTTTATCAATACTTGTTGTAGATGACCCAGGCGTTTTGTTAAAATTATGCGGCTTGTTTGTCAGGAGAGGTTTTAATATTGATACAATTGCCGTGGGTTCAACAGAGAAAAAAGGATTTTCAAGAATAATAATTACCCTTAATTGCGATGAAAAAACAATAATTCAGTTGAAAAAACAATTAACCAAGTCAATAGATGTCGTCGGTGTTTCTGATTTGACAGAAAACACAATTGTAAAAGAATTGTGCCTGATTAAATTAAATATAAAAGGAGAAAAAGAAAGAGACGAAATTATAGACAATGTAAATTTATTTAAGGCAAAAATAATTGACATTACCAGATCAAATATAATTATTGAAATAACAGAAAACCCAAACAAAATCAAGAATTTCATTGATATTTTATCTGATAAGAAAATAATAAAAATTACAAGAAGCGGGACTATTGCAATCAAAAATATTGGAAATAACAATAATGATAATAATATAAAATAAGAGGAAATAAAATGAAAACAAAAATATATCATGATGCAGATGTTAATTCATCTGTTTTGAAAAACAAAAAAATAGCTGTAATTGGTTATGGATCGCAAGGAAAAGCACAAGCAAATTGTATGAAGGACTCTGGATTAAATGTAATTGTCGGTGTGCGGAAAAATGGAGCTTCTTTTCAAAAAGCACAAAGCGACGGGCTGAATGTTTTTGAAATAGATGAAGCAGCAAACCAAGCAGACATTATCCATATTTTAATACCTGATGAAATACAAAAACGAATATATGATGAGCATATAAAAGAATATATTACAGAAGGAAAAACATTAAGTTTCTCTCATGGATTTAATATCTCATACAAGCAAATAATTCCTCCAAAAAATGTTGATGTAATTATGGTTGCTCCAAAATCCCCTGGAACAGAAGAGCGAAAAAGATATTTAGAGGGTTTTGGAGTTCCAGGCTTAATTGCTGTTGAAAATGATTTTAGCGGAAATGCAAAAAATATTGCTCTTGAAATGGCAAAAGCAATGGGATTTACAAGAGCAGGTGTTTTTGAATGCAGTTTTAATCAGGAAACATTTTCTGACTTATTTGGAGAGCAATGTGTTCTTTGCGGAGGTCTTACAGAATTAATTAAAGCAGGTTTTGAAACACTTGTAAAAAAGGGCTATCCTCCTCAAATGGCATATTTTGAATGTATGCATGAAGTTAAACTTATTGTAGATTTGCTTTATGAGGGTGGACTGCAGCATATGTGGAAGGTTGTATCAAACACAGCAGAATACGGAGGGCGAACAGTTGGTCCAAAAATAATTACAGATGAGACAAAAAAAATAATGGAAAATGCTCTTGACCGAATTGAATCCGGCGAATTTGCAAAAGAATGGCTTGATGAATATAGATCTGGAAACAACAAATTCAATGAATTAAGAAAAAAAGAAGAACATGAGGAAATAGAAATTACAGGAAAAGAGATTAGGAAATTGTTTGAGAAAAAAAGATTATACAAAGTTTGTTGAGATTAGCGACAATAATAAGTTTTTATAATTATGTAGTGATGCTATTTATGAAACCAGAAATAATTTTTTACATTGTTGGTGGATTTTTTGCAATTGCAAGTTTGCTGTATTTTGCAGGAGAATATATTTTATTATTTGGAAAAGAAATAAAATTAACAATTCTTGTATGCATTACAATAATATTTTATTCAGCAGGAAATATGCTTAAAATTAAAAATAAGTGATTAAAATGATAACATTTATATTTATTTTATTATTTATTCCATTGCTCATAATTTTAGGTCTTGCTTATTTTCGCACAAAAAAAATTTACCCTCTTATGTATATTTTATCTGCATTTTCTTACATAATTACAATTGCTTATTTTATTGGTGCATGGAAATTACAAAAAAACTCAATAATTGCAATAATGGGTATTTCAGCAATTTTATTAATGGCTATTGGTTTTCACATATCCGGCTCAAAAAAACGCAAATTTCATAATTCAGGTCATAAAAAAACATACGGAATTATAATTCCGTTTGCAATAATTATTTTTGCGGCGATTATTGGTGTTGCAAATATTGGAATGCGGACGCAAATAGAGACAGTATCTTCGGTAGATTACAGCCAGGTATTTGGCAATAAAGAAATGGAATATTCTAACAGAGAAAATCATGTACTTTTGCAAACAATTACAATTAAGAATAATTTTTTTCTTTCTAATTTTGAAAAAATACCAAAATACAAGGTCTGCTTTTATCCAATAAATAAAAGTTATGATTTGCATCATCATTTAACATATTATTTGGACAATAAAAGTTTTTACAGGGATGTTGTTGAAATTCCGGGAAAAACAAAAAAAACAATAGAGATAAGATTGTATAAAAGTCAAAGAGAAATTATTCTTCAAAAACCAAATCAAACAAGTGATGCACAAGAATTAAAAAAATATAATTACAATGAAATATTATTAATTGACAGAAATAAACAAGAACAGGACTTTGAACTTGGTGGTTTTGTTGATTGCAACTCTCTTTCAAAAGAGCAAATAGATGGTGCAATTAAGATTAAAATAATAAGATAATCTTGCAGAAATTATGAAAATATCTTTAGTGCAGTTGGAAATTGTTAAAAAAGAAAAAGAAAGAAATTTCTCTAAGATAAGCAAATTAATAAAAAAAATAAATTCAGATGTTATTCTTTTTCCAGAATTTTTTGCAACAGGTTATCTGGGAAAGGACTCAAAAAAATACGCTGAAAAAATAGGTGGTAAAAGTTCAGTATTTTTAAAAAATATTGCAAAAGAAAAAAATGCAAATGTTATTGCAGGAATAATTGAAAAAGAAAAAAATAAATGTAAAAACAAAATAAGAAATGTCGCATTAGTTTATGACAAGAAAGCAAGATTAAAAGCAAGTTATTCAAAAATTCATTTGTTTTCTTTGGCTGATGAGCAGAAATATTTTAATGCAGGAAATGCATTATCTGTTTTTGATATTAATGGAATTAAATGCTCTGTTTTGATTTGCTATGATTTGAGATTTCCTGAGATTTTTAGAAAATTGGCAGATAAAAATGTCAAACTTATTTTTTTAATGGCAAATTGGCCAGATTCAAGAGAAGAGCATTGGCTAACTCTGATCAAGGCAAGAGCAATAGAAAACCAGATTTTTATTGCAGCAGCAAATATGGTTGGAAAAATAGAAGATAAAAATTATTTTGGCTCTTCTGTTGTGGTTGATCCTTGGGGAAATTTTGTCAAAAAAGCAAAAAAAAATAAAGAAGAAATAATAACAACAGATATTGATTTAAATGAAGTTGATAAAATAAGAAATAAATTCAATGTATTTAAAGACAGGAAAACAAAATTATATAATGAACTTTAAATAAAAAGTTAATTATTGTATTATATGAAATCAGACATTTTAAAAAACAAAATAGAAACAATGCCTCACAGAGCTTTGCTTATGAGTGCTGGTTTGAAAAAAGAAGATTTTTCAAAACCATTTATTGGTGTTGCAAATAGCTACAATGACATAATTCCTGGCCATATTCATTTAAATGAATTAACAAAAGAAGTGAAGCGAGGAATAAGAGATGCTGGCGGTGTTCCTTTAGAGTGGGGTGTGCCTGGGGTTTGTGATGGTATTGCAATGTTTGTTGAAATGCGGCTATCTCTTCCCTCACGAGACCATATTGCAGACAATATTGAAATAATGACGATGAGTCATTCTCTTGATGGATGGGTTGGAGTAACTAATTGCGACAAAATAACGCCCGGGATGCTGATGGCAGCAGGTAGGTTGGATTTGCCTGCAATTATTCTTACAGGAGGCCCAATGAAAGCAAATACAATTGATGGAAAAAAATACCATCCTATAATGAATTTTGGAATTGTTGGGCAAGTTAAGGCAGGCAAAATAACAAAGGAACAAGCAGAAAATTTTTTTAGAAAGAGTGTTTGCGGGCAGGGCAGTTGTGTAGGGCTATTCACTGCAAATACAATGGCAACAATAACAGAGGTCTTAGGGATGTCAATTACTGGCTGTGCTACAACTTTGGCAATTGACCCATTAAAGAAAAAACAGGCATATGTTACAGGAAAAAAAATTGTTGAACTTGTGAGAAAAAATATAAAACCATCTTCTATTATGACAAAAAACGCATTTGAAAATGCAATTATGGTTGATATGGCAATGGGGGGAAGCACTAATGCTGTCTTGCATATAATTGCAATTGCAAAAGAATTAAATATAAATATTTCAGCAAATACATTTGATAAAATTTCATCTGTAACTCCAAATATATGTAATATTATTCCTGCTGGAAATTATGAAATGGCAGATATTGATAAAGCAGGTGGCATTTCTGCTGTTTTAAATAGATTAAAAAACAAGATAAAAAACAGCCCGACTGTGAATGGAAAATCTATTAAAAAGATAGCAGAAGATGGGTGTGTTTTAAATGATGAAATAATAAGACCATTGAGCAAACCATATCATAAAGAAGGAGGCATTGCTGTTTTAAAGGGAAATATTGCAAAGACATCTGTAATAAAGCAAACAGCTGTTTGCCACAATATGATGAAGCATACTGGACCTGCCAAAGTTTTTTATACAGAAGATGAACTGTTATTTGCAATAGAGGAAAAAAAGATCAATGAAGGAGATGTTGTCGTTCTGCCATTTCAGGGACCTGCCGGGGCACCCGGAATGCCTGAAATGCTAACTCCAACAGATGCAATAAAAGGAGCGGGATATAAAAAAGTTGCTCTTATAACAGACGGAAGATTTTCCGGAGGCACAACAGGAGCTTGCATTGGACACATTGAGCCAGAAGCATATTTGAGAGGAGCAATAGGCATTGTCAGGGACAATGATATAATTGATATTGATATTCCCAACAGAAAAATTAATTTGAAATTAACAGATGAGCAAATTGAACAGCGAATAAAAAATATAAAAATCCCTGAAAGAAAATTAACTCCTTATTTAAGACGATACAAAGAAAAAATTTTTGCAGAACATTTAAGTAAATCCAAATAAAAAGTTTTTGTTTATTTTTATTTTTACGAATAAAAAGAAAATTCTAATTATTAGAACAGGCAGAACAATAGCATCAGTCCAGACATAAGAAGGACTAAAACCTGCATTAAAAGTAGAACATTTGATTTCTTTTTTTCAAGAAACAAAAAAAATTGCTGATATTGAATCAAAGATCTCTTTAGTATTGATATCACAAATATGCAACCACATCACTGGTCAGATATTGCAAAAGAAATAGGAAAACAATACTATAATTAATTATTTTAGATAAGAGACATAGAAATAAAGAAATTAGAAAAGAATTAAAATTTTTCCAAAGGTTTGTGAAAATGATAGGATATAGGCAATTTCAGGGATAAGATTGGCACTATGAAGAAATTGATGATGAGAAATTTTGTCGGGGAAATAAGAAATTAATGATTAAATTTAACAACATTCAAAAACAACACTTATTTTATATTAAATTACCGAAGGATGGTTTTTTACAAAATATACACAATAAGAGCTATATTAAATAATGGCTGATAATATTCAAGAACTGTGACCTTATTGGCAATACAATTCTACAAGCCGAAATAAAAAAAGAAAAATACAACTATATTACTTTTACAAGAAAAAAACAGGCCTGGTTTATGGGCTGGAATATATCAGTTTGGTCTTTAGAATGGTAGCTGCAGATACCTACACAAAGAAAAAACACAAGGCAAACCCTTACACTATTATAATATATTCAAGAGATATGAAAAAACTATTTCAGATTTTAAAAATATTGATGAAGCAATAAATTTTCTAAAAAGACATTTCAAGGATAAAATTTGGGTTGTCCCTGATTTGATAATTATAGGGGGTAAAAATAAAATAGCGGTTTTTGAATTTGGCCCGCTCAACAACTTTAGAATATAATTAAAAATAACATTTGTATTTTGAGAACCAATCAATTTAAAATACTAAGGGCGGCAAGGATAAAAACGAAGATTATGAATCATATATTGAATTTAATAATGCATCAGAAATTATTAAAAAAAATAGTTCTCTAAATTTAATTATGAGTTTATGCAAAATCATAAAAATGGACTTAGTAAGTTTTTAATTTGCATGCACAGGGAAAAAAGGAATTTAAAACTTTAGGCAACACAATAATGACCACCGATAAGTAGGGAACCATAGTATATTATATTATTAATAATTATCCATGCAAAGAAAAATACCAAGAGGTAAAATCATGCTAAAATTAATTAGGCAAATATCAAAAAAACCAAGAATGGTTGGAACAGAGCAATATAATATTATCAGGGATATTCTGATTAAAAAATTAGAATTAATTGGGTATAAAACAAGAGTTCAAAAAATAAAATTTACTGGTGGGGATATAATTGAAAAACCAAAATTAAAAATCAACAATAAAAATGTTAATGTCTTGCCAGTTCTGTGGAGCAGTTCTGGAAAAATAAAAGGGACTTTAAAAGAAATTTCAAAAATAAAAACATTTGAGACATATGGATGGATTGGATACAAAATTGTTGATGGTGGGAACAAGACAAAGGGCTATATTATTACAAGGTCGGATATTGCATGGCTGCAATTAATTGACAGAAAATCAAAACTGCCTTATTTTAGGATTTATCCTAAAAACTACAATTAAAAACCAATATATTTACAACATCATTACAAAAAACAAGCAAAAGAAAAAAATAATAGTATGTGCACATTATGATTCAATTCTAAACACTCTCTGTGCGAATGATAATGCAACAGAGATTAGTGCATTAATTGAACTTGCAAAGACCAACAAAAATGTCCAATATATTTTATTTTCAGCAGAAAAATTTAATAAATATGGCTCTTATGCTTATGTTTATAAAAAAGGTGTGAATATTTTCATTTTAGGGTATCTCCTTATGATTATTGCCATACACCGCAAGATACTTGATATAATACAAATAAAGCCAATGAAAATATTATTGGGTATGTTAATAAGATTATAAAAAAATATTCTTAAATAAAGTAATATCTTAAACAACAAATGAAACAAGACACAAATACAAAAGCATATTATTCACTGTTAGAAGAAAAGACAAAGAAGTGTTATGAAATTGCAAAAACAATTAAAGCAAAAGGGATGGATATTGAAGACAATATTAATATTCCTATTGCAAAGGACTTGGCAGCAAGGGTTGAGGGTTTAATTTCTTCTTTTTATCCGGAAATTAAGAATTGCGGAATACAAGAAGCAATTAGGGATTTAGAAAAAAAATATAGTAAAAATTCTGAGCGTGTTGCATTGGAAATAGGAAGAGATATTGCATCGCAAAAATATGTTAAATTTAAGACAAAACAAAAAGCACTTGAATTAGCATTAAGAGTTTCTCTTGGTTATTTAACGCAAGGGGTTGTAACTGCTCCATTAGAAGGTCTGACAGAGGTAAAATTAAAACAAAATGCTGACGGCAGTCAATATGCTGCTGTTTATTATTCTGGACCAATCAGGTCTGCTGGTGGTACTGCCTCTGCTATAAGTGTCATTGCTTTGGATTTTATTAGAAAGTCGTTGGGTATTGCTGATTATGTGCCAGAGAAAAAAGAAATTCAAAGATATATTACAGAAATTGATGACTATACAACAAGAATCGTAGAAAAACAATATAATCCATCAGAACAAGAAATTGAAATGATGATAAAAAATATCGGCGTTGAAATCACAGGAGATCCAACAGAAAAAATAGATGTTTCAAATTATAAGGATTTACCGAGGGTTGAGACAAACAAAATACGTGGAGGAATGTGCCTTGTTTTGCTTGATGGAATTCCTCTAAAGGCAGAAAAATTATTTAAGCGAATAAAAAAATATCCAAAAGAATATGATTTAGAAAACTGGCTCTGGCTTGAAGAATTTATTGAATTAAAACACAAATTGCATACAGTTGCAAACAGCAAAAAAACCCATGAAAAATATTTGCCAAATACAAAATATTTATCCAAAATAATAGCAGGTAGACCAGTATTTTCATTTCCTTCTGAAAAAGGGGGGTTTAATTTAAGATATGGAAGATCAAGAACAGGAGGTCTTGCTTCAACAGCTATTCACCCAGGAGCAATGTATTTGCTTGAATTTGCAGCAATCGGAACTCAGCTTGCACTTGAATTTCCTGGAAAAGCAAGCGTGGGAACTGTTTGTGATACAATTAACCCGCCAATTGTAAAATTAGAAGATGAATCTGTTGTTGAAATAAATACAAAAGAGGATGCAAAAAAATACAAAAATAATATAAAAGAAATATTGTCTTTGGGAGATATTTTAATACCATTTGGAGAATTCCTGCAAAACAATCATATTTTGCTTCCATCATGCTTTTGCCAAGAATGGTGGGCAGAGGAATTAAAAGAAGCAATTAAAACAATTTCATTGAAAGAAGAAGAAAAGCAAAAAATTCTTGGCTTCACAAAAAAGCCATTTAAAAACCCGGATTTTTTAATAGCACTTGAGATTAGCAAAAAATTAAATATTTCCTTGCATCCAGAATATGTTTTTTTCTGGCATGATATTGACAAAGAACAACTAAAAACATTAATATTTGGCTTGCAAGAGTCAATTGAAAAAGAAAATGATTTTGGAGATTTTATTTTTGATTTGGAAAAAGCAAATAAAACCAAGTTAAAACAAATTTTAGAGGAATTATTAATTTTGCACAAAATATATAATGACAAATTTATAATTAAAAAAAATACAGCACAAGCACTTTTTTATTGTCTTTTTAATGAATTTGAAATTGATAAAATAAAATCAAAAGACGCAAAAGAGCAAATTAAAATAATTGATGATTCAAAAGATTCAATTAGTGCAATCAATAAATTAAGCAATTTTAAAATCCCTGCAAAAGCACTGCAAAGAGTTGGAATGAAAATGGGTCGACCAGAAAAAGCAGAGCGAAGGATTTTAAAAGGAAGCCCGCAATTATTATTTCCATGTGGGAGTCATGGTGGAAGAACAAGAAATTTAATAGAGACAGCAAAGAAGAAAAAAATATTTGCAAAGGTCTCTAATTATATTTGCCCTATCTGCAAAAAGCAAACTCCTTTTTGTTTTTGCACAAAGTGTAAAACAAGAACTATTTTGACAGAAAACGAACAAGAATATTCTAATGGAAACGGGCAAAAATTAAATTATTGCAATATGGAACTTAATGTTGATAATTTGCTAAAAAATGCTCTTGAAAATATTGAACAGCAGGTTAAGCCAAAATTATTAAAAGCAGTGCGCGGTGTAATGGGGAAAAACAGGTCTGTAGAATTTATAGAAAAAGGACTTTTGAGATGCAAATATAATTTATATGTAAATAAAGATGGCACAATAAGATATGATTCAATGAATGTGCCAATCACCCATTTCAAGCCAAAAGAAATAGGTGTGGGTATTGAGGACTTGAAAAAATTAGGATATTTGACAGATGCAAATAACAAGCCACTTGTTGATAAAAACCAGATATTGGAATTAAAGCCACAGGACATTATAATCTCTGACAATAGTATTTTTTCTGGTGCAAATTATCTAATACAAATTTGTAAATTTATTGATGAATTATTAATAAAATTCTATCATCAAAATTCATTTTATAATGTAAAAACAAAACAGGACTTACTTGGACATCTTGTAATTGGACTTGCTCCGCATACATCTGCTGGAATTGTTGGGCGAATTATTGGCTTTACTCCTGCAAAAATCGGCTATGCTCATCCATTCTGGCATGCTGCAAAGAGGAGGAATTGCCTTGCACCAGATACACAAATTCCAATAATAAACAATGGAAATTGCAATATTATTTCGCTATCTGATTTATATAAAAAAATAAAAAACCCTGAAAAAATAATTGATGATTTTGGAACAAAAGAAAAAAAAATTGAGAACATAAAGACGATAAGTTTAAATAAAAAAACAGGAATTTTGGAAGAAAAAAATATCATCTCAATTATTCAAACACAATCTCCAAAACATTTAATAAAAATTCAATTGAAATCAGGTAAGTATTTTGTTGCTTCTCCAGAGCATATTGTTTATTTTATTGTTGATACAATAAAAAAAATAGATATTGTAGAGTCAAAATCAAAATATCTCTATGATATTGAAGTAGAATTCAACCATAATTTTCTAATAAATGATTTTATTTTAACAAATAACTGCGATGGAGACGAAGACTCTATTATGATGCTTATGGACGCATTGCTAAATTTTTCACAGAATTATCTGCCGGACACGAGAGGAGGAAGGTCTATGGATGCACCTTTGGTTTTGACAGGAATCTTAAACCCAGAAGAAATAGATGACGAAGCATGGAATATTGACATTGATGAAAATTATCCATTGTCTTTTTACAGGCAAACAATGCAATATAAAAATCCAAAGCAATTGTTGCAAAAGCCAAGAACTGTAGAATCTGTTTTAAATACCAATAATGTTTTTCATATTAATTACACGCACAATACAGAAGATATAAACAATGGGGTATTAATTACAAAATATGTCTGGCTGCAATCAATGGAAGATAAAGTAAATGCACAATTAAATTTATGCAAATTGATTAAAGCAGTTGATGAAAACAAAGTTGCAGAGCAAATTTTAATAAAACATTTTTTAAAAGATATAAAAGGAAATTTAAGGACTTTTTCAAGACAATCTGTAAGATGTTCTATTTGCAATGAAAAATATAGGAGGCCGCCATTATTGGGTGTGTGTAGAAAATGTAAAAACAAACTCATACTTTCTGTTTCAGAAGGGTTTGTCAGAAAATATCTTGAGCCGGCAAAGCAAATAATAGATATCTATAAAATCTCTCCATACACCTGCCAGCAATTTAAAATACTAGAAAAGCAAGTAGATGACTTATTTGGCAAAAAAGACAGGCAAATGAAGTTGTTTAGATATTAAAAAACTTTTTCCTTCTTCAAACCAAATTTCTAATTAATTCTTCAAATTCTTTTTCAATTTCGTTTTTTGCATTAATTAGTTCCTGTTTGTAATTTTCTTCAAATTTTGCATTAGCTATTTTGTTTTTTGATTTTGAAAATACAATATCCTTTGCACAAACACCTAATTCAAGAGTTTCCAATGCTTTTTTTTCCACCCACAAAATTGTCTCTAATATTGCATTTGTTTTGTCCAAACTACTGTATGCATCTGTTTTGTGAAATGCATTTTGTTGCAAAAAAAACTCCCGCAAAAGTCGTGCAATTTCCAGAGTTATCTGCTGTTTTTCCGGCAGTGCATCGCTTCCAACTAACTGAACAATTTCCTGTAATTTTTCCTCTTCCTGTAATATTTTCATTGCTTTATTTATTAATTCTGTCCAATTAGAAGAGATTTGTTTTTCATACCAATTAGATAATGTATCTTTATATAAACTATATGACTGCAGCCAGTTAATTGAAGGATAATGCCGCCTGCTTGATAATTTTGCATCCAAAGCCCAAAAGACCTTTACAATCCTTAATGTATTCTGGGTAACTGGCTCGCTAAAATCACCGCCCGGCGGGGATACAGCACCAATTACACTAATGCTTCCGACTTCATTATTAAGGCATTTTACTCTTCCAGCTCTTTCATAAAATTCTGCTAATCTTGATCCAAGATATGTTGGATAACCCTCTTCTCCGGGCATTTCCTCTAATCGCGATGATATTTCTCTCATTGACTCTGCCCATCTTGAAGTTGAATCAGCCATTAAAGATACATCATAGCCCATATCTCTAAAATATTCTGCAATTGTAATACCTGTATAAACACTTGCCTCTCTTGCAGCAACTGGCATATTTGAAGTATTTGCAATTAATACAGTTCTGTTCATTAAAGGTGTTTTTGTTTTTGGATCCTCTAATTGAGGAAATTCTACAAGCACTTCTGTCATTTCATTTCCTCTTTCCCCGCAACCAATATAGACAACAATTTCTGCATCAGAATATTTTGCCAAGGATTGCTGGGTTACTGTTTTTCCAGCCCCAAAGGGTCCTGGAATTGCTGCTGTGCCACCTTTTGCAAGTGGAAACAATGAATCTAATATTCTCATCCCGGTAATTAAAGGAATCTCTGGCGGAAGTTTTTCTTTTGAGGGTCTTGCAGATCTAATTGGCCATTTTTGCATTAATGTTAATTTTTCTCCATTTTCTAATTCGCATATAATATCATTTAATGTAAATTCTCCTTTTTTTATATTTTTGATTATCCCGGATTTTCCTTTTGGCACTATTATTTTATGAAGTATAGTTGGCGTCTCCTGCACGCTTCCCAAAACATCTCCTTCCTTGATTTTATCGCCTTTTTTTAGTGCTGGCACAAAATTCCATTTCTTATCTCTTTCCAGAGAATTAACACTAATTCCTCGCTCTATAAAATTCCCTGATTTTTTTTCAAGTCCCTGCAATGGCCTTTGTATTCCATCATAAATTGATTTTAACAAACCAGGTCCCAGTTCAACAGAAAGCGGTTCATTAGTATTTTCAACCGGCTCACCCGGGCAAAGCCCTGTTGTTTCTTCATAGACCTGAATAATTGTTTTATCTCCAATAATCTGGATTACTTCCCCAATAAGTTTTTTATTTCCAACCAGCACAACATCATACATTTTGGCATTTAAATTTTGTGCAACAACTACTGGACCAGAAATTCTGTAAATATTTCCTATATTTTTCATATCACAATATTTTTTATTTTTTCATCTCCTTTTCTTTTTTCTTAATTCTTTGTTTTGCCTCTTCAAATGCATTTAAAATATTTTCAGGGCTTGCAGGAGTTCCCTGTATAT
>NJDR01000019.1 GCA_002254415.1 Candidatus Aenigmarchaeota archaeon ex4484_52 | reverse complement strand
GCTGTTGATTTGGATTATTGGATAAAACATTTTCATTAAAGTGAATGAATTGTGTGGGATTATGAGTAGGAATCAGCAGTCAAGTTCTTGCTGGTTACAAATATAGATTTAAAGGAAAGTATGTTTATGAAAATTTACAAGAATTAATGAATGTTGAGCAGGATTTTGATGCCCTTAGCGTGCTGACTCTTTTGATTGAAAAATCATTGAAAGAATTTCTCAGATGGGTACGCTGAGGATAATTAAAGAATTTAAGAGAATAAGAATCTGTAAGATAAAGGAGGCAAATGCAGATAGAAAAATACTTGCTCATTTAAAGCCAAAAGCTAAATTAATATTGAGATAAACTGAAAATAAATATTCCTTTAATATATTCACAAGTAAGAAAGACACTTAGAGTAGAAAAAACAAGAGGATTTTTATGTCGTAAAAAAACTTTTTTAAAAAATAATAATAATTTATTTACGATGGAAAAACATTTGATTAAAATCAGAAAATCAATTATTACAAAAGAAGAATTAATCGCAGATTTTATTTTTTTGTTTATTTCTGCATTTATTTCTTTTTTAGTTGTTTTTTTGTTTGATATTCATCATAGTTTTTATGATTGGCCAATGACCTTAAAATTCATTTTCAAAAATCAAATTCCTTATTTTTTGTTTATACCGATTGGCACTATTTTTGGCTTCTTTATAATCAAATTATTTCTTTTTGGAATAAGAGAAGAAAATCAGTAAGAACTAAAAAATCTCTTTTTCAGAAATAATTACAAAATCACCAACTGATTTTATTGCAGCAAAAGGAATTAGCAATCTTTCGTGCTCATCTTGTTGTAATTGCTTTTCTTTTGCCATTTGTGTTGGCTCTTTGACAATCACATTCATTAATTCTCCTGTGTCGCAGATAAAACTTATGTCTCCTACTTTTCCAAAATTTCTGCCGGTCTCATCACTAATAATTGTTTTTCCAGCCAATTCGCTCATCCTCATTGAAGATATTTTCAATGTAATATAAATCACCTTTTATTAATTAATTATTGGTTGGAAAATTATTTAAAGATTTATTTTTATCCTAAATAAACTTTTAAAATTTTATAACAAAGATTATACAATAAAAAATAATATGTTTAATATTAATCCAAAACAAATAAATAAAATGATGCAACAAATGGGAATGCGGGCAACAAAAATTGATGCAAAAGAGGTCAGGATAATTTGCGATGATGAAACAATAATTATTGAAAGTCCAGGGATTCAAAAAATAACAATGCAGGGACAAACAAGTTTTCAAATAACAGGAACAGAGAAGAAAATAAATAATTCTCAATTAGGCAAAGAGGAAATGCAAAATAAACCAGAGAATAAGATTTCTTTTAGTGATGAAGATATAAAGATGATTATCGAGCAAACAGGTAAATCAAGGGATATTGTTGAAAAAAAATTAAAAAAAACAGGAGATATTGCACAGACAATTCTTTTGTTAAACAAAAAATTTTGAAACTTCCGGTATTTATTTTTAATTGTATATAAACTATAAAATTAACATCAGTCAGTTATGACTATTTAATATTTAAGATTTAACTTTTGTTATAGCAAAAGTTTTCAATATTTAATCAAATAAACAATTATGAATCCAAACCTAAATAAAAAATTAGATTTAATAAAGCAAGTCGGCGAAGAAATTATTACAGAAAATGACTTAAATGAATTGCTAAAAAACAAGAAAAAAATTATTGCTTATGATGGATTTGAGCCATCTGGAAATATTCATATTGCACAAGGGCTTTTAAGGGCAATAAACATCGGCAAATTCCTTGATGCAGGAATTTCTTTTAAGATGTTTATAGCGGACTGGCATGCATGGTTAAACAACAAATTTGGAGGTGATTTAGACAAAATAAAAAAATGTGGGGATTATTTTATCGAAGTGTGGAAGTCATACGGATTGGACACTGGCAAAATCTCTTTTGTTTATTCTTCTGATATTGTCAAAAATAGAGATTACTGGGAATTGGTCTTGGCAATTTCAAGACATTCAACAATAAAGAGAACACTGCGTTGCTCTCAAATAATGGGCAGAGCAGAATCTATGGATTTATCCACAGCACAATTATTTTATCCTTGTATGCAAGCAGCGGATATTTTTTATTTAAATATTGATATTGCGCAGCTTGGAATGGATCAAAGGAAAGCAAATATGCTTGCACGAGAAATTGCTCCAAAATTGGGATTCAAAACCCCTGTTGCAGTTCATCATCATATGCTTGCAGGTCTTCTGCCGCCAAAGCAAGAGGAAAATATTTCTGCAATTGAAAAAAAAATCAGCCAGAAGATGAGCAAATCCAATCCAATGAGTGCTATTTTTATGACAGATGATGAAGCAATAGTAAATAAAAAAATAGCAAAAGCATATTGTCCAATAAAGCAAGCACAAGACAATCCAATATTAGAATATTTAAAATACATAGTTTTTGAAAAGCAAAAAAATTTCAGGATAGAGAGACCCCAAAAATATGGCGGAAATTTTGAATTTGAAAATTATGAAAAACTTGAAAAAGATTATATTGAAGGCATCGTTCATCCAGCTGACTTAAAGCCAGCAGTTGCAAAATCATTAAACAAATTATTAGAGCCAACAAGAAAATATTTTAAAGAAAACACAAAGGCGAAGAAGTTGATGAATGAAGTATTAAGAAATTAGGTATGAAATACACCACATTAAGACAATTTTTTCAGATGAAGTTATTTTAGAAAAAGAGAAGTGAAACAAAACAGCAAAATATTTACATAACTTAATTTCTCATCTTCTAGCAAACACACAAATAGAAATTTTAAAATTATTAAAACAAATATTTAAATGACCATTTAAAAATATCTACGATTTTGAAGAATTTTTTGAAGAAATCATAAAGGCATTTGAAAAAAAAGAAATGAAAATTCAAATCAATGTCTCTGTCTGCCAATGTAATCCATTTGATCAGTAATTTTTTTTGAATATTTAAAAATTTTACAAGATGCTTTTAAAAACAAAAAAATAACTTTTAAAAGCAAAATTTTGATTGCTGATGCACTGGAATGGTATAATTGAAAAGATAACTGGGAAAAAAACAAAAAGATAAAATTTAATATATGCAAAAAATTAAAAAAATATACAAATGCAAAGAAATAGATAATCTTGAATTTTACAATCATTCAATATTTTTTTATTGTATTTATTATCTTTATTATTGGATTTTTTTCATAAAAATTATCTGCTGAATTCCTGATAAAAGAACACAAAATAGAGAGAATCTTTTCCTTTTCATAGAGCGTGAAAAATTTATTGAATTTTGGGGTAAGAGAAATGCTATGAACAATTAATGAATTGCCATTGATATATGCAACAATTTCTATAATTTGGGTATTTAAAATTTGTTTAATCCTGTAAATCATATTTTTTTGCTCTATGTATAAATCATATTTCTTTCCATTTGTTTGTGAAAAAAAAGATGAACCAATAGACAAAATATTTATTTTTTGATCATTTTTTAATTCCTGAATAATTAATGGCTGCTCTAATTTTTCCAAAGTATCCAAAACCGTCTTTATGCTTTCTTTATTATTTAAAATAATTTCTGCTTCTTCTTTTGGCCTTATAATCACTGGCAATTTTATTTGATTTTGGCTTAATTTTCGCTTTAATATTTCTGGGTTTGTTGCATAATATGTCTTTATTATTGGAATTTTGGCTGCATTTAGAGTAAAAAACAATAAAAACAAATCCTTGCACAAACTTATTGTATTGAATGGAATGCATACATATTTTTTATTAATTTGAAAAATAGATGCCAAGCTCATTGTAATGTCAATTGTTTTTTTTCTTGGAATAGCAAATAACACATCAAAATTAAGAAGGTCCTTATTTTTTGAAAATAAACTAATTTTTTCTTTTTCAAGGTTAATATCTATATTTGACAAAGAAGCATAATGAACAGTTCTAAAATAATTCTTTGATATTTGAAGAAAAGACAAAATAACATTTGTTGGTTTTTCTCTTCCTACAATAAGCAGTTTCATATTATTTCATTTATCTGCCATATTCATATATTTTTTTAAACATATCGTCCTGCTTATTTTTTTTGTAATATAATTGCAAATAACACATTATTGCCTGTAATTTATATTCCTTCTTTTTAATGCTTTCCATT
Source organism: Candidatus Aenigmarchaeota archaeon ex4484_52 (assembly GCA_002254415.1). Taxonomy (GTDB): domain Archaea; phylum EX4484-52; class EX4484-52; order EX4484-52; family EX4484-52; genus EX4484-52. The sequence continues at coordinate 10,002 of NJDR01000019.1, read as the reverse complement.
ACAGAAATTGCTTTATCAATATATTTTTTATACAGGACTTCATTTTTTTCAAAGATTGAAAATAATGTTTGGACAATCCATTCTTTTTGAGAATCCTCTTGTTTTTTTGCATTTTTTATTGAATTTTCTATTATTTTCTCAGCAATTTTTATATCTTTCATTTCCAAATATATCTTGCAAATTGACAGCATAAATGGTTCATCATATCCAAATTTTGAATTTATTAGTGTTTTATATGCAATATCTACTAATTTTTTATTTTTTAAATTCGCACCTATTTTTGCAAGGCGTATTGCATAATCTTCAATTATTGATTTGTCTTCAAATTCCTGATCTTCTTTATCTTCTTCTGATTTTATTAATGTTGCCTGATTTAAAAATTCCTGCGCTTGTTTTAGTTTTCCAGTCAAAGTATAAACAAGTGCTTTATGCTCTAAAAAATCTTTTTGCTTATATTTTTTCAATTTTTTTAAAGAAGAAATACTTACTAAATTAATTATTTGCTCTGCTCTTTTTTTGTCATAACAGGCAAGTTCTCTTGATAATTCAGCAATTATTCGTATTTTGTTTTTTCCATTAAGAGTTTTTATTGTCTTTATTGATTTGTCAATAAGGTCTCCTCTGTTATATTTGTAAATTAATTTTACGAAATCAGATATTGTATTACAAAAGAATTGTCCTTTAATCAGTTTTTTATTTTCTTCTTCAATCAAGTCCAATATTTGTTTTTCAAAATCTATTTTGTTTTTTTCCATATTTATTTACTATATTCATATATTTTTTTATTGCATATAAACATAAAAAAGCAATAAAAAAATGTGTAAAGGATTTCTATCAAATGAAATACTTTAACATATTTTTTTAAACATATTGCAAATAACACATTATTGCCTGTAATTTATATTCCTTGTTTTCAATGCTTTCTATTACAGAAATTGCTTTATCAATATATTTTTTATACAGGACTTCATTTTTTCAAATATACATCTTCTTTATTAGAAATTTCAGCAAAATTAATTACATTACCAGAAAAAAACTTACTTATTTAAAGTCAAAAGCCAAATTAATATTGAGATAAACTGAAAATAAATATTTCTTTAATATATTATTAAGTAAGAAATACACTCAGAGTAGAGATTTGTGCGTCTTTTTAGAAGAAGTATTAAGTTAAGTTGAATTTATGGGATTTTTTCTTGTTTAACTGATTTTAAAATTTTTTTTATTGCCATATCTAAATACTCTCTTTTCTGTATTTGCATTATTCCTTTTAATTTTCTTAATTTGTTGTATCTATTGAAAATCTCTTCATCAAATTTATTTATATGTATTTTCTTCTTTTTTCTTTTATTGTAATTTTTAGAAATCGTAATTAAATCTTCATTTTCAATATGAAGCAATTCATGTATTAAAATATGCTGAACAATTTCTTTTCTTAAAATCTCTTTCTTTATTTTTTGCAGGTCCTGATTTATAAATATCTCAAATTCATTGGGCTTTACTATTGTTTTTTGAATTTTTTGTGCTTTTGACTTTCCCAAAAGTAATGCCACTGCATCAAAATCTATTTTATGTTTTATCCTACTCCTAACAAATCCTAATTTTTTGCGGCTCATTTTTTTATAATCTGCCAGAATGGTTTTTTTATTCAAAACTCTAAACACACTTCTTACCTCTTTTAGCCAGTTCATACATTCATTATCCATATTTAATTGCCTCTAGTATTTTAATTAAATACCCCTATCAATATTTATTAAATATTTAACATTGAATACTTTTTATAAATACAAAGAGGATTTTACTGAAATTAGAACAAATCTAACACTCAAAATAACAAGAGCAATAACAGCAAGTTCCAAGCCAACCGCCTTAACCAAATTAATTTTCTCATATAAAAATAAATTGCAATAATTGCTGTAACTAAAAAACTCAAGCTCCTGATGGATGATGCAATATTTTTGCCCAATTAATCGATGCAACAAAAGCAATAAATGCAAAGCCGGCAATTATTCCTGCCAATACAGAATATTGAAGTCCCTGAATAGTAATCTATTTTTCTTTTGTAATAACCAGAAAACAAAAACATTTATAGTAAATTAATAGAAGTAAATAAACCAATTGAAACAAGGTCTATGCTTTGCCTGTAATTTTGTAAATAACAGCAGTCAAACCATATCCAAACATAGCAAAAATTGCCAATAAAATATATATTCCATTATTTTTATAAAGAAAAAATTATTTAATATTCTTCACATTTTACTTCAAAATAATTTTTTGGATGACTACATGAAGGGCATTCTTCTGGTGGCTCTTTGCCTTTGTGAATATAACCGCATTTCCTGCAAACCCAATAAACTTCATTGTCTTTTTTGAAGACCGAATTTTCTTCAATATTTTTTAGTAATTTTTTGTATCTTCCTTCATGGTGTTTTTCTGCTATTTGTATTGCTCTTAGTCGTTTTGCAATTTCTATAAATCCTTCTTTTTGTGCAATATCTGCAAATTCCGGGTACATTTTAGTATGCTCATAATTTTCTCCAGCAATTGCAGATTTCAGGTTTTCTGCTGTGTTTCCAAAAATTGTTGGAACAGAAGATTCAACTCTTATCTCATCTAAATTTTGTTTGCTTTTATTTTTTAGATTATTTATTAACCTAAAAAGCCATTTTGCATGCTCTCTTTCATTTTCCGCAGTAAGAATAAAAATATCTGCAATTTGCTCAAAGCCCTCTTTCTGAGCAATTTTTGCATAAAGCGTATAGCGGTTTCTTGCCTGGCTTTCACCGACAAATGCCTTAGCCAAATTTTCAATTGTTTTTTTCATTGTTTTTGTTTTACCTCTAATTACTTAAATATTTTTTAACAATCCATGTTTTATTTACAAATTGAACAATTTTTTTCTTTTCTAATTTTTTCATAATTTTTTTTACAAAATCAACAGATAAATTGCATTCAACTGCAATATCATTTAAATCAATGATTCCTTTATTTTCTTTTGCATATTCAAGTATTTTTTTTGCATATTCATTTTCTGTTGTCTGCTTTTTTTCATTAATATTTTTAATATTCCTGTAAATTGATGAAAACAATATAGGGATTAAATAAATTATAAAAAATAATCCAAGAAATGTAATTGGGTTGTAATTCACTCCTGTAATGCTTTTTTCCGTAATTTCAAGATATAATTTATTTTGAAAATAAAAATAAATTACTACATCCAAAGGAATTAGAAAAATTAGTCCTGCAAGTATTTGCCTGTCAATTGTATGATGCATTGATGTTGATATTTTGCTGAATTCATATATAAAACACTTTATAGAAGTATTTTTTGTTTCATCAAAAAAATACAGAATTTCGCAGCATATTAAGATTAATATAATTAATCCAAATAAAAAATAATGTGCCTGAATAAAACCATAAGCGCAAAATCCAAATAAAATTATCAAAATAATTCTTGTAATTTTCATTAAAGTACTGCTAATTGACTTAAAATAAAACCCAGAAACAAAATATCCAATTAAAAAATGTAAAAGTGCAGCAATAATAATATCAATTTCCATAATCAAAATTCAAACACCTCTTTAAATAAATCTTTATTGTTCGTTTTTAAAACTTCGTTTTTTGATTTTTCAAACCATGATTTTATTGAAGATTTCCTGCTCTTTAAAGCAATTGAAAAGTCATTAAAATTTATTTTTCTTATTTGTTTTCCTTCCAATGCTTCTGTCAGCGGAATATTTATTGCATCATTACATAGTGCAACAATATCTGCACAACTAAATTTATTTGTATTTTTAATTAAAAAATCCAAATCAATGTCTTTTGAGATGGGTTTTTGCTTTAATTGCATTTGAATAATTTTTCCCCTTGTTTTATTATTAGGAATTCCAATAAAGACAATTTCATCAAATCTTCCCGGGCGCCTCAGTGCATCGTCAATATTCCATGGGCGATTTGTAGCACCAAGAAGCAAAATTTTTCCCTGCTTTGTTCCAATTCCGTCAATTTGGCTCAAAATAGTATTTGTAAGGCGTCTTGTAAAAGAATTTTCTTCTTCATTTCTTTGCGTTCCAAGAGCATCTAATTCATCAAAAAATACAACAGAGGGCTGTTTTCTTGCCTGCTCAAATATATTTGCAATTATTTTTTCACTTTCTCCAACCCATTTGCTCAATACATCGCTTATTCCAATATTGAAAAAAACCGCTTTTGCCTCTTTTGCAGTTGCCTCTGCAATTAATGTCTTTCCGCAACCCGGAGGGCCCCATAATAAAATACCGCCTCCTGCATTTCTTTTGTAAATTTTGTATATTTCTGGCTTCTCGTATGGATATATTATTTTTTCTTTTATCTTTTTCTTTGCCTCTTCTAAACCGCAAATATCATCAAACCCAATTTTTACATTTTTATACGCCTTGATTAAATTTATTTTTGAGTCCGCCTTATTTGTTGCTTCTTGCTTTGTTTTTAATGCCAGTGCTTTTAGAAACAAATAATGAGCCATTTGATTGTATAAAATATTATCTTGTGTTTTTGAATTTTCCAAATAACAGGCAGATGCAAGCAAATATTTTTTTTTATTTTGTTCCTCGCAATTTAGAGCAACTTTTATATAGCCCTTTGCCTCTGCAATAGATTTAAGCATATTTATTTATTGTTAATTTATGTTTATAAATTTATAAAATTTAATAATAATGGTTTTATTAAATAAGTATAAATTATATTTCAAACAAATTTTTTTCTTTTGTCAAATTTTGTTTTGTTCTAAATTTTCCTGTAAAATTTCCTTTTTCCTTTCTTTCTTTAAATGTTTTATTTACTTTATGTTTTTTAATTTCATTATTTGTAATACTTAATTCATTTTGATAATTATTTAATCGCTTTTTAGAAAAATCAATATATTGCTTTGAAATATCAATTCCTAAATAATTATGTCCCAAAATCTTTGCTGCAACTAATGTTGTTCCGCTTCCGCAATAAGGATCAATAATAATTGCTTTTTCTTCATCCATTATTGAATATATTGCTCTTATTGGCAAACAAATTGGAAATGGTGCTGGATGAGGATTATTATTTTCTGGACTAAAACTCCAAATAGATGAAAGCAGAGCGTGTTTTGATTTTAATTCTTTTCCTATTTTTGTTCCTTTTTCAAATGGTTTATATAGCCAATAAATTCTCTCTTCTGTTTGCCAAAATCTCCAACCTCTTATATTTGCCGCTATTTTTCTGTCCCAAATTATTTCTTGACGGATTGTCCAATTTGTTTTTCTTAGCCAATCCATAGGATGAAATAATTCTCCTTTTTCCCATCTAATTTTATGATTATAAAAAAACGAACCTCCTTGTTTTATTACTCTATAAAGTTCATTTAAAACATTTATTTGCTGTTTTTGATATTCCTGTTCCGGCAGTTTATCAATTGCATTGTCATATTTTATATTTTTCACAAGCCAGCCCTTTTTGTTTTCTCCTTTGTTGTAAGGAGGCGATGTAATGCCCATATCAATAAAATTATTTGGAAGTGTTTTTAAAATTGTTAAAGTGTCGCCCAAAATTATTTTATTTTCGTAATTAGTTTTTATCATTTGCATTTTCCTCTAAAAATTTATAGAAATTTTCAACAATGTATTGTTTGCAGTTTTTCAAATGTTCTTTATTTAAAAGAAAATCTATTTTTAATTTTTTGCAATTAATAAAATATTTGTAATGAAAATTTGCACTTCTTAAAAATTGACCTGTCTTGTCCTTACCATCTTTAAAGTGATTATTTAATTGTTGTTCTAAATGTTTGTTAAATTCAGGATAATCAAAAGGAAATTCCAAAATATAGATGAGTTTTCCGTCTACAAATCCACTAATAAGCATATTTGGGTTTTCCTTTTTATCTCTCTCTAATCTTTCAAATGTATAATCAGTAAAATTTCCACCGCCGTTTAATTTTCTTATTTTTTTATAATCCTTTTTCATGGTTTTGATTCAGTAGAATTTGCGCAGTTATTGCACATGGATGAACTCTGCAAATTGTATCAGCAACATTATTTTCTGTAATTCTTTCTGCCAGTATTATTGATTTTTTTGTCTAAAAAACCACACACTTGGAGTTATTTTTGTGGTATGAGATATTAATTTGATTCAATTAATTCTTTATGCAAAAGAAGGACTGCTTTTTTTGCATCAGCATTTTCAACAATAAATGAAATGCTTATCTCTGAGGCGCCTTGTGAAATCATTTCAATATTGATTTTGTTTTCTCCAAGTTTATTAAAAATATTTCCAGCAGAACCATATTTGTGTTTTAGAAATTCTCCTACAATACAAATTAGAGCTTTATTTTTTTTTAATTTAGCAAAAGAAAATTCATTTAATTTATTGATTATGTTTTGCATTTTTTGATTATTTTCTAAACCATTTAAAGACAAGGAAATATTTACTTCTGATGTGCATATTAGATCAACTGACAATTCTTCTTCTTCAAATATTTTAAAGACCTTTGCCAAAAATCCATATGATTTTAGCATTCTTGTTGAATAAATATTCAATATTGAAATATTTGTCTTTGATGAAATTGCTTTTATTTGCTTACTTGTTTTTTCTCTTTTATTAAAAATTTCTGTAAATTTCTTTGTGTTGTTTGAATTAATTACTTTTACACAAATGTTTTTTTTCATTGCAGGCTCTATTGTTTTTGGATGAAGCACATAAGCACCAAAACAGGCAAGTTCGCTCATTTCATTAAAATCTAGTTTTTTGATTATCTTGGCATTTTTTACTATTCTTGGGTCTGCTGTCATTATGCCATCTACATCAGTATAAATTCGGATTTCCTTTGCATCCAAGCTTGCACCAATAATAGAAGCAATATAATCTGAACTCCCCCTCCCCAAGCATGTTGTTTTATTATTAAGTGTTGTGCCGACAAAGCCAGTAAAAACAATAATATTTTCTTTTATTATTGGTAAAATCTTTTTTTCTAAAGCATTATTAGTTTTATCAAATAACACCTCTGCATTATTGAAATTATTATTTGTGAAAATAAGATTGTCATCGCCGCAAAGCATTTTTGTTTTAAAATTTAATTGCTCTAATGCTATGGATAAAATAAAAGCAGAAAATTTTTCTCCAAACCCAGCAATATAGTCAATATCTTCTGGATTTATTTTGTTTTGCTGTTTTGCCAAAATCAATCTTTGCTTTATTGAATTACAAGATAAGTTTAATCTTTTTTTGTCTTGATTTGTTGGTTGTTTTATTTCTTTTAATATATTAAAATGCCTTAAATATACTTCATCAATAAATTTGTCAATATTTATTTTGTTTGTATTTTTAACTGCATTGATTAGAAAATCCGTTATTTTGCCTATCGCAGAAACAACAACTACAACATCCTTTTTCTTTTTTATTTCTGATATGATTTTTGCTGTGTTTTTAATTCGCTCAGCATTGCCAAGCGAAGTTCCGCCAAATTTTGCAATTATTGTCATATTAAGTTATTATTTATTGCACGCACAACAAGGTTAAAGCATCTTTTATCATTGAAGCAGTTGTAGGTCCGGAACCTGCACCAGGTCCTTCTAATTTATAAATTCCATCAGCACCATAATTGCCTTTTATAATTAATACAGCATTATTTACATCCGCGCATTTCAATTTCATATATGAAGTTTTTTTAGAAATATTTTTAAAGCCGGCACTAATATTCCATTTATCTGTTTTATATTCAAAACCACCAATTATATTTTTTTCTTCCATTGGATATTTTCTAAGAGATATTATGTATCTTCTGTAATATGCCTCTTCTGTCAGTTGGTTTAATTCTGATTTAGTTATTTTTTTTGCTTTTATATCATTTGTTTTAATTATCTTTCCAAATTTAAAAAAATTGTGCAATATTGAAAGTTTCATAGGAATATCATGATAGGATTCTTCATTTACAATATCCAAAATATTATTTGCTCCGGGCTCAACATACCCTAATGTTTTTGCATTTTTAATTGCCTCAGCAATGCCTGATCCTTTTGACATTTCTTCAAAAATATAATTTAAAGTCCCATTTACAATAATATGCATACTTGTAATATTATCGCACATCATTGTTTCTATATATTTTATTATTCGTGTCCCCCCTCCAACGGTTGCACTAAACCCTATTTTATTTAAGTATGGATTTAATTGTAAAAAATAATTGGACAATGCTGCTTTTTCGCATGTAACTACAAATCCAAAATAAATTTAATATCCCAATTTAATAATTTTGATTTCCTAATAAGTTCTGAGCCAATTATTCCTTTCCCAATAATTCCAATTTTCATATTGATAATTTTAGAGATTAATTTTAAAATATTTCTGCTTGGATTTATTTTAATTTTAACAATCTTTCTGCTGCCTCTTTTGTTTTTTCAATTGACGGCACAAGAGCCACTCTTACAAAATTATCTGCTGGATTTATATCATCAATAGTGTTTGCAAAAATTTCGCCGGGGGAGACAACAATACCGCATTTCTCCAACAATTGTTTTGTAAATTCTATTCCATTTATATTTCCAGTTTTTTGCCAAATATAAATTGTTGCTTCAGGTTTTTTTACCGCCAAATCTATTTGGTCAAATGCACTAATTAAAATATCTCTTTTTTGCTTATATTCATTTCTCATTTTCTCAACATGTGCCTCATCACCCAATGCTGTAATTGCCGCATCCTGGATAAAATTCGGTGTCCCAGAGTCAATATTTGCTTTTAATTTTTTAAAAAGAGAAATGATATTTTCATCTCCTGCTGTCCATGCAATTCTGTAGCCGGTCATTGCACTTCTCTTTGAAAGAGAATTAAAAACAATAACACCTTCTGTATCAATTTCAAGCAAACTAATTGCTGGTTCATCAAAATATATCTCGCTGTATGCTTCATCAGATGACAAAATTATGTTATTGTCATGACAAATATCCAATGCTTCTTTGTAAAATTCCTTTGTTGCAATTTGTGTTGTTGGATTATTTGGATAATTAAGCCACATTATTTTGCTTTTTTTTAAAATATCATCTGGAATTAAATTAAAATCTGGATAAAAATCATTGTCTTGTGTCAAATTCATATAATATGGTTTTCCGCCTGCAAATAAAGTGCCTCTGTCATAGGCAGGATACCCTGGATTTGGACAAAGCACAACATCGCCATTATTTAAAAAAGCATTTGGAAAATTAAAAATCGCCTCTTTTGAGCCCAAATTAGACATAATTTGCGTTTGTGGATTTAAATCAATATTAAATCTTTTTTTGCAATACTTTGCAATTGCATTTAAATAATTTTCATTTCCTGTAGTTATTGGATAGCCAGATGCCTTGTATTTGTCAATTGATTTTTTTGTTTGCTCTCTTATAAATTCAGGAGTTGGTGTTGTTGGGTCTCCAACACCAAAGTCAATTATATCAACTCCTTTTTTTATTAGATCTTCTTTAATTTTGTTTATCTCATCAAATACATAGCCGCCAATCGCTTCAATGTTTTTGCTTGGTTTTATTTTCATAAATATTAATGGTTGAGTTCAATGAAATTGAGATACTCAAACATACTTATTCATATTAACTATACACAACATTTTTAACTTTAAACTCATTGCGTTTTTATCTCTTTCAATGACATATTGTCAAGTTCGCTATTAACTGCAAACTTCTTCAATTTAATATCCAAAACGCAAAGACAAACAAATTGATTATATTCTTCGGCAGGTTTATCTTATGCTTCATAATATTGATAAACCTGTCTTCTTCATCACTTCTTTTGTCGTTCTTTTGCCTGACAATCCTTAAAAAACAGATTTTGTCAGCCCTGAAATATTTAATATCCTTATTCTCAAAATCAACATCATTGAAGTCATCAATATGCTTAATTGCATCCTCTTTAATTTCAGGATTATTTAAAATTAATTTAGAATATTTTTTATAGGCAATGTTAAAGTCATTTATTTTTATATCTATTTCATCCTCATTAGTAAACTGCAATCTATTC
>NJDR01000018.1 GCA_002254415.1 Candidatus Aenigmarchaeota archaeon ex4484_52 | reverse complement strand
GGTTATTTAAAAATTACAGAATCTTTTTAAATTATTGAATAATACTTTCTTATAGAGGACTTTTAATGATAAAAATCAGAATCATTGGTGGTTCAGGAATAGAAATCCTCAAATATTAAAAAAAGCAGAAGGTCTTGTGTGGATGTTATCAATATGTTATAGCGCTAGAATCTATTTTAGTAAATGAAGCAGCATTCCATATGCGGTTATTGCTATGTCGATTTTTGTTTTTTAACTAATTCCATTCAAATATAAAGTATATAATGCAAAAAAAATAAAAAACAATTAAACATTATATTTAATTGGTGTTGTTGCTCAAAGCAACAACACCTTAACTTTTGCCTAAAGCAAAAGTTTTTTTAATATGAAATCAGGACTAATTTATCTGGAAAAAAAACTCTGCTCTTTTGCTGCAATATCCCCGGACAATGGAGGAATGGGTGAATATAAAAAAGCAGAGTGGCTAAAAAAATACATTAGAGAAAAAAATTTAGGAAAAATAACAGAATTTAATGCAAAAGATTTGCGGGTTGAAGAAAAAATAAGACCTAATTTTAATATCTTTTGCAAAGGGCAAACAAATCAAAATTTATGGTTTATTTGCCATTTGGATGTTGTTCCGCAAAATGATTTGTCAAAATGGCGTTCAAACCCATTTGAATTAAAAATAAAAAAAAATAGATTATATGCCCGTGGTGTGGTTGATAATAATGCCGGAATTTGTGCTTGTGTTATTGCTTTAGAGAATATCTTAAAAAAACAATCTAAACCATATTTTAATGTAAATCTATTATTTGTAAGTGATGAAGAGACAGGAAACAAATATGGGATAAAATATATTTTGGATAATTTTGATTTATTTTCAAAAAATGACTTAATAGTTGTCCCAGATGCTGGTGATGAAAACGGACTGAGTATTTTTATTGCAGAAAAAAATCCACTTCGTATTAAATTTAAAATATTGGGAAAAGAAGCTCACAGCTCTCAACCAGACAAAGCAATTAATGCATTTAGGGCAGAGAGTTATTTTATTGTTGAACTGGATAAACTAAATAAAATATTTGGACAAAAAAATGATTTATTTACACTTGGCTCAACATTTGAGCCAACAAAAAAAATTGCAAATATAGAAAACATAAACTTAATCCCAGCAGAAGGTATTTTTTTTATGGACTGCCGACTGCTTCCTTCATTAAAATCAGAACTTGTTTTAAAGGAAATAGACAAAATTCAGCAATCAATAGAAATTAAATTTAAAGTAAAAATAAAAAGACAAATTATTATGAATGAAATGCCAGCACCTACAACTAAAAAACAAGCAAAAATTATTGAATTATTAAAAAAGCAAATAAAGAAAATAAAGAAAAAAGAATTGATTTTGAAAGGACTTGGCGGAATGACATTTGCATCAATCCTGCGAAAAAAAGGACTTGATGTTGCTGTGTATTGCACGACAAACAATAGTTGCCATTGTGCAAATGAATATTGCCAAATAGACAAACTAATAGAAGATGCAAAGGTTTTTGAAAATTTAATGTCAAACAAATAAAAGATTACAAATATGATAAATAATCTAAATTTAAATATTGTGCTTTATTTAAATCAGTTTAATTCTCAAATTATACATTATATTTCTTCTTTGCCCTATGTGCTTGTTATTTTGGCCTTGTATTTATCATATAAAAAATCCATTAATCATTTTATTTTAAATGGCTTTTGGTTTTTTTTGTTGTATGTTTTTATTCAGGCAACAAAGCAATTGACAAATATTGCAAGGCCTTGTTTTGAAATTTCTAATTTAAAAATTATTTTATCAAGTATTTATACATCAATGTCTTTTCCAAGCGGACATACTGCAATTGCGTTTTTTGTTTTGGCAATTATTCCAAGTGTTTTGTCCAAAATAAAATTCAAAAACTTAATTTACACTTTTGTTTTTGCATCTGCTTTTTTGGCTGGAATATCCCGCATTATTATGGGCCTTCACTGGCCTATTGATGTTTTTTTTGGTGCAATATTTGGTTTTGCATTTGGCAAAATGACATTATTGTATAAAGTCAAAACATTTGTATTTCACAATTTGGAATTAAGAAGACAAATTGTTCATTTGTGTTTGGGATTGTTTATTTCATTGTTAATTGCAATATTTCCAAAAACACTTGTTCTATTGTATTTGGGCGGTTTTTTTATTATTGTTTTGATAATAGAATATTTCTACAATAAAAACATATTTCCTATTTCTCTAATTATAAATAATCTAAAAAGAAAAAAAGAGACGCCAACAGAGGGGGCAATTTATTTTCTCATCGGGGCATTAATTACAATTTTTTTATTTGAAAAAAACATTGCTGTAATTTGTGTTTTAATGCTTGCAGTAGGGGATTCTTTTGCAACGATTTTCGGCACGCATTTTTATTCAAAAAAAATAGGAAAATCACCTAAAACCATTCAGGGCACTACTGCGTGTTTTTTATTTAATTTTATTGCTTTAATTATTTTATTTAATTTTTTGGGAATTAAAGGAATCAAAATATTTTTATTTTTATTTTTGTGTTCTGTTGCAGGAACAATTGCTGAATTTTTAGAGATAAAAATAAAGGGGAAAAAAATAAATGACAATATAACTATGCCTGTAATCTCTGGAATAATTATTTTTATTCTTCATTTATTGATTTTTTGATTGCATATAAACTATAAAACTCTTCCAGTTCTTTATAGCAAATTAACTTTTTTATATAATTTTTGCCAAGCAAAAGTTTTTTATGTTTCTCTCAATTCTTCTAAATCCTGCTTCAATTTATTTTTTAATCCATTTAATTTTTCTAATAAACGAAGGAATTCTTTAGAATCATTTTTATCAGGAGTTAAAGCATCAAGAGCTTTGTTAAATAATACTGGGTTTTCTTTTGCAACTTGCTCTAATTTCTCTGTTGCTGATTGTCTTGTCTCTTGGCTTGCTTGGTTTGAGAATGCTGTTTTCATTAATGCCTCTACTTGTAATTCTGCTTGTCCTTGTGTGAAAGGTTGTTGTTTTTCATCTATTAAATGAGCATATTTATTTGAGTCATCGACAAAACGTTCATTTGGAAAAGATAAAACTTTTAATTGTATTACTTGTATTATGGCACCCCTGCTATTGTCCTTCAGATTATTATATACCCAACGAACACAACCACCGGCTATTTCACCACCAATATATACTTTCTTAATATTTAATCTATTTAAAAAATTCTGTATTTTATCCCAACCATAAACTGGTTCTGGACTTTTGTCTTTTGTTGTAATTACAATAACAGGTATTTTTATATTCAAACTGGCAATTTCCTCTATTGTAATTAAAACTTTACCATTACTTTCTTCTGCAAAAACAAATATTGGTGTTTTGCTCTTTTCAAATACATTTTTAATTCTGTTTAGATATTGTTTGTATGTTATTTTATTAACCTTCCAATAAAATGGAATTTTATTATTTCTAAAATCTGAAGAAAGAAACTTAAGATGAACTAAAATAAATGCTTCATCATTATTATTGTTCAATAAATATTTTATTGCCTCTTTGTCATTATTGTTCATACTACTTATTGTCATAACCTTGCCCCCCATCCGCCCTTTTTTAAGATCAACTGTAATATGCCTTAAATTATTCTTATATTTTTCTCTATTAAGAACTTCTTTTGCTCTATTATCGCCCATAGAAGTAATTGCTTTGATATAATCTGGTATTAGATTGTATTTCTCAAGTAAATTATATTTTTCTGTTCCAATAATTGTCTGAAAATCGGTTTCATCATCAGGAACACCTATTGGAGGAACACCAACAGAATAACTTGTAGTAGTTCCACGCCGTAGCATTTGCCCATCTCTAAAATTATCAACCTCCTTCTTTACTCCACTAAAACCACTTCTTATTTTTTCAAGAAAACTACTTTTATGCGTTCCATCAATAATTCCGTTTAGTTCTCTTTTCTCTTTTTCCCCAAACGCACGCCTTTCAACTTCTTTTATTTCCTTAAAATCACTATTTGCTTTTTCTTCTCCTCCAAAAATCTTATTTTTAAACCTGCTAAAAACCCCTGTTTTTCTCTCAATATTCTCAAATCTCTTGTCCAATTGAATTATTAATTTTTCATCTCTTTCTTCTCTTTTTATTAAGTCCAAAATTTTGGTTTTTATAGATTCATAATATTTTTTTTTGGATCCATCCTTGATTTTTTCTGCTTCTTTTATTTTTTCAATAACCCTCAAAAGAGAATTTTGTAATAATTGTTTTGCTTGCTTTAATTTTTCTTTTTTATCGTTCATATTTTTCATTTCATATAAACTTTTAAAACGCCTACAGTCATTTATAACAAATCAACATATTAGTTTAACTTTTGCCATAGCTAAAGTTTTTTTGATTAAACAAAACTTGCAATACTCCTTGCCTGATGCCTCGCCGCAAATTTTGCAAAAATTAATTTTCTCTTTTTTTGAATTTTTTAATTCCAATATTTTTCTTGTTTTTTCAAAATTCTTTATTATTGAAAATCTTGTGCCTGGTGAATTCTGCTCCAAATCAAGAATTATATCTCTTATTTTCCATCTAAAACTTGTTCTTGCATAAGGGCATTCATCATTTAAACTAAATTCAAAATTTTTTAGAACACAAAATAAAGCAATTTCCTTTTCTGGAATATTAATCAATGGCTTTATTCTTGGCACAAAATTTACATTATTTTGATTTGGTGAAATTGGTCCCAATCTCATTCCTCTTTTCACATCACCCCTAATATAATTTATAAAAATACTCTGAGATTCATCATCTAAATTATGTCCAACTGCAAGTTTGTTTGCTCCCAACTCTCTTGCTTTTTTATTTAAAATATATCTTCTGATAACTGCACACACAGAGCAGGCAGCAATATTTTGATTTTTTGTGTATTTTGTTTTCATAATCTTGTCTAAATTCATTCCAATTTCTTTTTTGAAAGAAAATAAATAATGCTTTATGTTGTATTTTTTGCAAAATTGCTTTGCATATTTTAAGGTGTTTTTTCTATAATTTTTTATTCCCTCATCTATGCTTATTGCGAAAATTTTAATTTTGTATTTTTTTTGTATTGATGCTAAAAACCACAAAAGAAGTGTTGAGTCCTTTCCGCCGGATATTGCAATAGAGATGCAATCATCTCTTTTTATCAGTTGATTTTGCCGAATTGTTTTTCTCAATTTTTTTTCAACAGAATAAAGAAAATGATTTTTACACAAACTTATTCCTTCATATTTTCTTGTAATTACTGCTTTTTTATTGCAAAAAGAGCATAGTGTCATTATAAAAATAAAATATTTAAACTTTTATATTATTTCTTATAATGATTAATATGAAATCTTGCACCCATACTGAGAGAGATATCTCCTCCTAAATTAATTCCAGGACTTCTTATTTTGATTTTGCTATGCATCACTTTGTCCTTTGCAAGTCCAATTTTAGATTTAGTTTCTCCAACATTAAGTGATAATTCTTATACAGCAAATATGCACAAATAAACATAACAATAAGGAGCAAAACCTTAATCAATTTGACCTTGAGCTTGATGGCTCATATTTGAAGTTATATTTAGATGGAGAAAACTCGCAGTTGATTCAAGTCCTTTAAACAATAATATTATTCCAAGATAATCTGATCAGTTTAAGTATTGTGGGTATTTATCAGGAATTGGAGATAATGATACAGAAGAGTATTTCAACAGCACAATAGATGAAGTCCGTATTTACAATCACTCACTAACCGAAGATGAATAAATCAAAGCAATTTCAGGCAGAACTTATAATTATTACGGCTGGGCAAATAATTCAGCAGGAAATGAAATGAGAAACAAAGATGGGACTTTAACTGTTGATGCAATAATACTCCAATTACATGACAACTCCAAAAACAGATAATTCAAGTATTTTTCTGGTGGTTTTTATCAAATATATTATTCTATGATTTAAATTTATTTTGGCTTAATTGCACAATATATTCAGATGCCGAGCTTTTAAATCCTGTTGGTCGATTCAAAGAAATCTTTTTTATAATGTAAGTTAGTTATTCAAAAATCGACTATGTGGATGTGAGCGATGGCTTGACAGCACATATTATGAATTATGCCAGATAAGAGAGGAATGAATGAGATTATATTTTTTTCATCTGATTTTTTAACCACAGATTACCATCTACTGTTAGATAATAACAAAATTCAACGCTATCTAACAGGGCGAGTTTCCACGAGATTTCTTTTCTATGTTAATTGTGAGAATTTTATGGTTTATTTTAAGTGGTTTTAAAAATTTATATACAAGAAATAATTATGAAACCAGTTAAAGATTATTCAATTAATAAAGACACAACGATAAATGAGTTAATAAATCAAATGCATAAAGCAGGCGGATTTACTGCCAAAAAAATAGCAAGTGGTGTTGAAATTTTAAAGGAAATGTTTGATCAAAAAGAATGCACTAATTTTTTGAGTTTTCCTGCCTGCATTATTGCAACAGGCACGAGAGGAATTATAAAGAACTTGATAAAAGAAAAAAAAATAAATGCAATAATTACAACTTGCGGAACAATAGACCATGATTTGGCAAGAATATGGAAAGATTATTATAATGGAAAATTTGAAATAAATGACATTGAATTGCACAAAAAAGGGATTAACAGATTGGGAAATGTTTTCATTCCAAATGAAAATTACGGGATAATATTAGAAGATAAAATAAAAAAAATAACAGAAATTATTTACAAAGAGAAAAAAGAATTAAGTACTTGGGAAGTTATATGGAAAATAGGCGAATTAATAAAAGATGAAAAAAATGCAAAAGAAAGTATTGTTTATTGGGCTTGGAAAAATAAAGTGAAAATATTTTTACCTGGGCCAATGGATGGCTGTTTTGGATTTCAGCTATTTATGTTCTGGCAAACGCACAAGGACTTTAAGATTAATTTATTTGAAGATGAACAGGAATTATTCAATATTGTGATGGATTCCAAGAAAACAAGTGCATTAATCATTGGTGGCGGAATTTCAAAACATCACACAATATGGTATAATCAATTTAAAAATGGCTTGGATTATGCAGTGCAGATAACTACTGCACCAGAATGGGATGGAAGTTTAAGCGGTGCAAAAACAAAAGAAGCAATTTCCTGGAGCAAACTAAAAGAAAAAGCAAAGCACATCAGTATTGAAGGAGATGCCACTGTATTGTTGCCTTTAATGATAGGAGCAATTATATAAATAATCAATTGGATTTTTAAGACAAATTTTTTTCTGCAAATCTGTGCGCTTTTTCATATTCTTCTAATTTTCCAATATCTATCCATAAATCCTCAAATACAAAACCATATATTTTTTTTTCTTCATTAATTAATTTTGGAAAAATATTTTTTGCAAAATCATCTCCTTTTTTTATATAATCCAAAACTTCTGGGGACAGACAAAAAATTAGAGTTCCGCCAAGATATTTGAAATTTGGCTTTTCTTCATATTTTTTTATCAAATTAGTTTCATCTAATTTCACAACCCCTAAATCAACAGGAATGCTCATTTCAATTAATGCAATTGTTACTATTGCTTTTTTTGCTTTGTGAAATTCAATAAAAGTATGCATATTTATATTTGTAAAATTATCCCCACCAATTACAATAAAAGATTTCTCTTTTTTTAATTTGTCTTTTAAATTATATAAACATCCAGCAGTGCCTAATGCCTCTTTTTCTTCTTCATATTCAATCGATACACCTAATTTTGAGCCATCTCCCAGATAATTCCTGATTTGATATCCAAGATACCCAATTGTAATTATAAATTCATCAATACCATATTCCTTTAAATGCAATATTATTCGCTCAATTATTGGTTTTTTATTTAATGGAAATAATGGCTTTGGGATGGCATAAGTCAATGGCCTCAATCGTGTGCCTTTGCCACCTGCAAGAATTACTGCTTTCATATTATTGTATATTTAGTTATATTTTTAAATACCTCACGCAAAAAAATCAAATAAAACATCTGAAATTTTTTTTGAACAAACAACGCCTGATGCCAACAAAACACCATTTGCACCAAATTCAATGCAAACATCAATGTCTTTGCGGGTTTTTATCCCGGCACCAATTAAAACTCGCACAACAGGATTAATAAAATTTATTTTTTTTATAATTTCTTTTATTATTTTTGGATCTTTTTTTGCAATTGAAATATCTGTGCCAATTAATTCAGGTGGCTCAACTGCAACATAATCAGGATTAAAACACGAAATTGCTTTTGCCTGATCAACAGTGTCAGCACAGCAAATAGAATATAGTTTTTCTTCTCTTGCTAATTTGATTGTTTTCTCTATTGTGCTTAATAATAATTTATGCTCATTGTGATTTATAATTAGTCCTTTTATTCCTGCCTGCTTTAAACTCTTGATAAGCACACAACCAGTATTTCTTCCAAAATCATAGGCATCCCCATGCTGTGCAAATACTGGAATTTTTGTTTGGCTGCAAACAAGGCGAATGTCTATTGCCTGCGGACATAAAATAGCAGTATATTTCGCATTATTATTTGGATTAATTTCTTCTATTGCTTTTGCAATTGTTACAGCATTTTCCCCAAGACCTTGCTGATATGTTTTTAAATTAATAGCAATAATTGGTTTTTGAAATAACATATTTTTATTATTCACAAAACATTTTTAAGTTTATGTCTTTTTATTATATGTATATATTAATAATATTTTAAACAATATGCAAAAAAATAATTTTGAAAATAAAAACAATTTTTATGAATCTAATAGACCCCTTGATTTGTTAAATAAAACAAAAAACAAAAAAATTGTTGTTTATTTAAAAAACAAGACAATAATATCCGGCACACTCAGGGCATTGGATATTCATCTAAATATGTGGCTTGATGATGCACAAATCCAAAGCGATGAAAAAACAGAGAAATTCGGCAAGGTCCTGATAAGAGGAGATACAATAATTTTTGCTTCTCCTGTTGAATCATAAAATTCAATCAAATAATATTTATTTAATATTTCATTTCAAAAAACTTCTTTTATTCCAATAGCAGAGATTAACATAAAATTATTTTTTATTTTTTCATCTCCTTTTCTTTTTTCTTAATTCTTTGTTTTGCCTCTTCAAATGCATTTAAAATATTTTCAGGGCTTGCAGGAGTTCCCTG
>NJDR01000017.1 GCA_002254415.1 Candidatus Aenigmarchaeota archaeon ex4484_52 | reverse complement strand
TTTTACTCCTTGCAGCAATCAAGTGCTTTTTGAACAATTTTGCCAAGTTTGGCAAATATTGAATTTTTATCTTTGTCGCGGATATTTAATGCTTTTTCATCAATTTTTTTAACTCCTCCAACATCAACTAATTTTAAATTCAAACCCCAAAATAAAGAATATAAATCATATGCCTTTGAAAATAAATCTTTTGCTTGTTTTTTATTGCCTTTGTTAAGTTCCTTTGTTCCTACTTCCATCAGTCGCATTGAAGATGCTAATAAGTGTTTAGAAATACACCAAACCTCGCCTTCATAGTCCTTAATTATTTTTTTTAGCAGTTCTTTTCTTATTTCTCTTATTTCATTTAAGATATCAAAATATTTGTCTTTTTTTGTTTTTGAAGCAGTAAAAAAAAGATGTTCCTCTATGCTGATTAAATTCATAATAGCAATGCTCAAATCCTCATCAGAAGACAAATCTATTTTATGCTCTTTTGAAAATTTTTCTACTTTGTTTAGTAATTGATTTATTTTTTGTTCTTGTTTCATAATTTTAACACCTCACAATAAAATAAAAAACTATGCTTGCGGCAATTAAAAATAAAATTGGAATAATGACTTTTTGATAAGCAAAATAAACTTTGTTGTTGTTTTTCTTTTTTAGGTAGTTGCTAAATAAAACACTAATATAAAAAACAACACTGCCAAAAAAAATGCCAAGCAATAATTTATTTAAACCAAAAAGAATATTGCACGAATTGCCAATAAAATCCATCCAATATAATGGCAAAACAAATACAAGATAAAATAAAATAAAAATAATTGTTTTGTAAAATTTAAATTTTATTTTCCTTTTTTCCAGCCAGAAAATAAACCAAAGTGCAGAAGAAATAATTAATGCACCAATCCAAATTCCTGATATTGTATCATCAATGCCGAGGCATTGCGACAGGCCAACTCCTGCACCAACAGCAATACTACAAACAGGACAGACCATAATCACTCAATTATTTTGTTTAATTCTTCCAAACAGGCATCTAAATCAATATTGTATTTTTCTGCCACTACGCCGATTTTTAGCGTGCTTATTTCCAAAGCAGCCATTGGACAAGTCAGGCAAGGGAAATTAAATTTTGATAAAATTTCACTTGCTTTTGGATATTCTAAAATTTCAGCCAAAGTCGTATTTTTTGTAATTTTATTTTGCGTTTTCATTTTTACACCCATCAAGACAATATTTTTCAACATGCTTTTTTGCCAACTCCAAAATCGGAATAACTGTCTGTTTATTCAGGCAATATATTCTTTGCTTGCCTTTTTTCCTGACATTTAAAATATTGCATTTAGTTAATTTTTGCAGGTTGTGAGATATTTTACTTTGCTCTTCTTGTAGTTTTTTTGCAATATCTCCTGCACTCAGGCATTCTTCCCATAATGCCAAAATAATATTAAATCTTGTTTTGTTTGAAAAATTATTAAAAAAATTATTATATGATTTATATTTCATATGAATAATAATTCATATAATTTTATAAAGTTATCTTAAAAAACATATATTGTTAATCATACAAAACTATATAAATAATATAAACATATATAATTTGATATTTATAAAAATAATATGGAATTTGAAAAAGCAATGTATATAGCTTGGACAAAAGCATATTGGTTAGTGGTAAGATTATGTTCAATACCTACTTTTATTACAGGATTTAAAAAAATTAGTTATGTTGGAATGATTTAATATTCTGGTGTAATATTAATGACCAACACAAAGCATCACCTCTTATATTCTATTTTTATAGAAAATACTTTTTTTAAGTAAGAAGAAAATATTCACAGAATAATTCTGTATAATTTTTAGATTCTTCTTATTTAATTAAAGTATATAAAATTGAATGAATAACTCAACGCACAATTAAATATTTCTTGTTTAAATTAAAAATGCATTATCATTTCTATCTTATTGCACAATTCTTACTCTTTCCAAATAAAAATTTATTGTTGCATCATCATATCCTTTATTTGACAACAATCGTTTTATTTGCATTTCATTATAATCTTCTGATTCTAAAGTTCTAATCTAATCTAAGAGAGATTCATTTCTTGTTGGCGGGATATATTTATTTGGGTTTGACGATTTTGATAAAGTATCTCTTTGTCTTTTAAATACTTTTTTTGAATGTTAAAATAAATATCTGTAAAGAAAATAGTGTCAAATGGTTGAATAATAATTAAACTCAAAATTAATATAATATAGCCAAAATAAGGTATATTTGTAAAAGAATTTGATGCAGATATTATTGCACCATAAAGAGCTACATAAAAAACCACATTCCAAAATTCATTTTTTAATAAATCTAACTTTATAAAAATCTATTAATTAATGTTTGCTTTAAAACTATCTAAAATACTCAATTCAGAAGCATAATATTGAAATATTAGAATATTAAAATTATTTTTCTGTCTTATCAATATTAATTTCTTTAATTCCCTGTGTTGTTAAAATAAAAATACTTGCCTGATTTGTTTTTAATTTTGAATCTGATTTTTTAAATGCATTAATTAAAAGATCTATTGCCTGTTTTTGGGTTAAATTATTTTTAAATTCTTTTTCAAGATATTCATTAATTTTTTCTGCTGTTAATCCGATTGCTCTTGCTTTTGCTCTCATCATAAAACCAGAAGGATCTGTTTCATATAAAAATGCTTTATCATTTATTCCTGCAATTAAAAAAGAAACCCCGTAAGGTCTTACTCCTGCATATTGAGTATATAGTTGTTTTTTGTCTGCAATATATTTTGCAACAGAAAAGACAGATATCGGCTCATCATAGAGCAACTGGTTCTGTTGTGCTTTGATTCTTGCATCGTTTATTAGTACTCTTGCATCTGCAATGAGACCTGCACTTGCAATATATATGTGCTTGTCTATTTTAAAAATTTTTTCAATAGGGACACTGACTGTGGATATTCTCTTTTTTGTGCAAAACAAAATTGTTTTTTCTGCTTCCAGAACAACAGATATTACACAACCCCCTCTCTTAACTGCCTCTCTTGCATATTCTACCTGAAATAATCTCCCGTCAGGACTAAAAGTCGTAATTGCCCTGTCATATCCCATTTCTCCACTCATTAATTCCATAACAATAATAAATCATTAATTTTATATATCTTGTTCTATACATTTTTAAATCTAACATCTAAACAAATCTATGAAAGAAAAAGATATTATTGAAATTGATTATATTGCAAAAATAAAAAATACAGGAGATGTCTTTGACCTGACAAATGAGCAAAAAGCAAAAAAATTAAATATTTACAATAAAAATTATCTTTATCATCCAGTAATAATTATTTTAGGACAGGGCTTTATATTAAAAGCATTAGAAGATCGGCTTTTAAAAATCAATGAAAAAAATATCGGCAAAACATTTACATTTGTATTTGAGCCAAAAGAAGCATTTGGAGAACGCAATAATAAACTTGTAAAAACAATTTCCACTTCTTATTTGAATAAAAAAAATATTTCACCAAAAATAGGAGAGCGTATCGAATTTGAAGATGAAAAAAATAAAAAATTAATTGGCAAAGTAATATCTATTTCTTCTGGGAGGGTCTGCATTGATTTTAATAATGCATTGGCAGGAAAAACAGTAGAATATGAAGTAAGTGTAAATAAAATATTTAAAACACAAGAGGAAAGAATAAATGCAATAATCAAAATGTTTATACCAACTAATTTTAAAGAGGTGGAGACTAAAATAAAACAAAATGCAATTACAATTTCTCTTCCAAAAAAATTAGACAATGCAGTAATAAAGCAATTAATTGCAAAATATATAAATTTGTGCATTGATAAAATTAAAGAAATAAAATTTTATGAGAAATATTAATATGGATGAAACACTTGTAATTATAAAGCCGGATGCAGTTCAAAGATGCCTTATTGGAAAAATAATAAACAGGTTTGAAGAAAAGGGATTGAAAATAATTGCTATGAAAATGATTTTTGTTGAAAAACACAAAGCCGACAAACATTATGAGGCACATAAAGGAAAGGATTTTTTTGATGGATTAATTGATTTTATTACTTCTGGCCCTGTGTGCTTGCTTGTGCTCAAAGCGCAGGATGTAATAAATATAGTAAGAAATATGATTGGTGACACAGATCCAAAACAAGCACAGCCCGGCACAATAAGGCATGATTTTGGAATGCATATTGGAAGAAACCTGATTCACGCATCTGATTGTGATGAATCTGCAAAAAGGGAAATTAATATTTTCTTTAAAAAAGAAGAAATTATAGAATGGAAACATAGCCAATATTCTTGGATTTATGAATAAGGCAATAATAAATAAAAAGAGAGTGATATTTTGACAAAAAAGAAAAAAAGCAAATCAAAACACAAGAAGACGCAGATTTTCAAAAAATACGAAATTATAGAGGGAAAAATAAAAAGAAACTTTAAACAATGCCCAAAATGCAGAAATATTTTGGCAAAAAGGAATAATAGATATTATTGTGGATATTGCAAATATACAGAGATTTTAAATAATAAAAATAATTTATGCCAGACAGTGAATTAAGTTTAAATTTTGTAATTACAATAATAATCAGTATTTTTTGTTTTATAATTGTAATGTATGCAGCTTCTAAATATCTTGGAGTATCTCCAAAAGATATCACTCATCTCATTCCAGAATAATATTTTATTTTATGCAAAAATTTTATTGTATTTGGATACGGCGATTTAGTAAATCCTTGATATTTTGCTTGCATATAATATTGGATACACTAATGTGATTAATTATTGCAATATAAATGAGAAAAAAGCAGATTTGGAAAATTTTAAAAAAAAGATGCATTTGCATTGATGGTTACAAAATATGAATATTGAAAAACAGCATAGAAAAAAAATTTTAAAGACGATTATCGAATGAAACAATTGTCTATTTTTTGGACAAGAAAATATTTTGAATTTTGCTATAAAATTATAAAGGAAAATTTTTTTAAAATTTTAGTTGATTCTAATTATCAATGAAAATGCAAATGAATAAAGATATTAAAAAATTAAATATTGAAGCAAAAAAATATTCAGAAAAATTAAATCTTGTTTTAAATGAAGTAAAAAAAATTATTGTTGGACAGGATGAAATTCTTGATAAACTGCTCATTTGCCTTGTTGCAGACGGTCATGTTCTTCTTGAAGGAGTTCCGGGATTGGCTAAAACAAGGATAATAAAAACCCTGTCAGATACATTTAATGCTAATTTTTGCAGGATTCAATTTACGCCGGATTTGCTGCCAGCAGATATAATTGGCACAAAAATATATGACCATAAAAAAGGAATTTTTTATACTCAAAAAGGTCCTATTTTTAATAATTTTATTCTTGCAGATGAAATTAATAGGGCACCACCAAAAGTTCAATCAGCATTGTTAGAGGCAATGCAAGAGCGACAAGTAAGCATTCATGGAGATACATTTAAATTAGAAAGTCCTTTTTTGGTTTTGGCAACACAAAATCCAATTGAGACAGAAGGAACTTATAAACTTCCAGAAGCACAGGTAGATAGATTTACTTTTAAATTATTGATTAAGTATCCAAATATAGAAGAAGAAAAAATAATAATCGAAAGAAATACAAAAGGGATTAAAATAAAAACAAAAAATATTTTGACTTCAAAAGAAACAATAAAATTACAAAAATTTAATCAAAAAATATATGTTGATGAAAAAATTGAAGATTATGTTACGAAAATTGTTGATGCAACAAGAAATCCAAAAAATTATGGCTTGAATATAAGTGAAATGATTGAATGTGGTGCGTCGCCAAGGGCATCAATCTGGATTATTTTGACTGCAAAAGCAAATGCCCTGTTAAATTCACGGGGCTATGTAATTCCAGAAGATATTATAGAAATAGCAAAGGATGTTTTAAGACATAGATTAATATTAACTTATGAGGCAGAAGCAGAAGGCATAACAAGCGATAAAATAATTGATTCTATTCTCTCTAAAATAAAAATGCCATAAGAGGAAAAAATGCCAAAAGTCAAAGAAATTTTAAGAAGAGTTAAAAATATTGAAGTTAAAACAAACAAATTAGTTGAAGGATTAATAGCAGGAAATTATCATTCTATTTTCAAAGGAAGAGGAATTGAATTTTCAGAAGTAAGAGAATATATTCCCGGTGATGATATAAGAACAATTGACTGGAATGTAACAGCACGATTTAATTATCCATATATCAAAGAATTTATTGAAGAGAGGGATTTGAATATGTATATTGTCTTTGACATATCTGCAAGCAATAATTTTGGTTCTTTTGAAAAAAGCAAAAAAGAATCCGGTTTTGAAATAGCGGCCTCTCTTATGTTTGCGGCACTAAAAAACAATGACAATGTAGGTTTGTGTTTATTCACAGACCATATTGAAAGATTTATTAGGCCCAGGAAAGGGAAAAAATTTATTTTAAAGTTATTGCGGGAACTAATATATTATAAGGCAAAAAGCAGTAAAACAGATATAAAGAAAGCCCTTACTTGTTTGTCGAGAATAATAAAAAAAAGAAGTATTATATTTATTATATCTGACTTTATTTCAGAGGACTTTGAAAAACCAGTTAATTTCCTTAAAAACAAAAATGATGTTATTTTTATAAATATAAGCGATATTAGAGAAAAAGACATTCCGAATATTGGCTATGTATTTCTTGAAGATGATGAAACAGGAGAGCAAATTCTTGTAAATACAGCAGAAGAAGATTTTCGGAAAATATATACACAAAAAATAAAAGAGAAAAATAATGCATTTCAAACAAGAATGAAAAAGATAAAAATAGATTTAATACAATTAAAAACAACAGAATCTTTTGAAGTTCCATTAAAAAAGTTTTTTTATTTAAAAAGAAAAAGAGGGTGAGATAATGATATTTAGTTTCGGCGAGCCAATAATTTTAATTCTTTTGTTGATTGTTCCTTTTATTATTTATTTTTATAAAATTTATATTAAAAAGAAGAAGCAAAATGCAATAAAATTCAGTTCAATTAAAACAATAAAGCAGGTTTCTCCAAATAAAAATATTAGATTGCACTTACCGTTTATTCTCATTTTAACTGCAATAATTTTAATTATAATTGGTCTTGCAGACCCAAACATTCCGTTAAAAACAACAAAAAAAGGAGTAAATGTTGTTTTGGTTTTAGATGACTCGGGCAGTATGGCAGCAACAGATTATAAACCAACAAGATTAGATGTTGCAAAAGAGTCAGCAAAAATTTTGATTAATAGTTTAAAGCAAAAAGATAATGTTGGAATTATTATATTTGAATCAGGAGCCACCACAGCGTCATATTTAACTCCGTTTAAAAACAAGGCAATTGAGAAATTAGAAGCAATTGAACAAAAACAAGGGAGAACTGCTATAGGCGACGGATTGAGTTTAGCAGTTGATATGGCAATATCAATTCCAAATAAGAAGAAAGTAATTATTCTTTTGAGTGACGGGGTAAATAACGCAGGTGTAATTAATCCACAGGAATCAACAGAATTTGCAAAAACAAATAATATTCAGGTCTATACAATTGGAATGGGTTCTGATCAGCCAGTTATTCTAGGATATGATTTTTTCGGGCAGCCGCAATATGCAGAACTTGATGAAAAAACACTTCGGGAAATTGCAGAACAAACAGGAGGAAAATATTTCAAATCTGTAAATAAAAACACATTAGAGGAAATTTATAAAAATATTGGAAAAGACATAGAAAGAGAATGGGAAAACACAAGTATTAAGAATTTGTTTTTTGCAACAGCACTTGTTTTATTATTGATTGATTTTTATATAATTTATTGTAAATACAGGATAATTGTATAAGTCATTTAATTCATCCAAATTTTTTATCCAATAAGTCGGCTCTCCTGTTTTTTTATTATTTACAAGAACTGTAATTATTCCGTTATCCTTTGCCGATTTTAAATCCCTGAACCAATCATCTCCGATTATTATACATTTGTTTTTTTTTAGATTAAATTTATTTAAAATAATCTTATAATATTTTTCTGATGGCTTTAATTCACCTGCAATTTGACAGGATAAAACAAATTTAAAATATTTTTTATAATCTCCAAATACAAGATTTAATTTTTTTTTCAAGGGCTCTTCAAATTCATCAGATGCAATAAATAAATTATATTTCTGCCTTAATTTTTCCATTAGCAAAATAGTATTTTCATTGTATTTAATTCCTGATTCTAATAATTCAATATAAAATAAATCCAGTGCTTTTTTTGAAATATTCTTAATTATTTTATTGTCTAATTTGATTTGTTTTTTTTTCAGAATCAAATTAATTGTCTTGGAAATTGAATAAGTCCTGTTTCTTTTGATTAATGATTTTTCTTTTTTTATTTTTTCAATTGCTTGTTGATATTGCTTTTCAAATAAATCAATAGAAATATTTAATAGATTGCATATATAAGAATTTTGCACTTTGTATGCCTTTTTTGGCTCTACTTCGTATAAAGTATTATCTGCATCAAATATAATAGAATATTCAAAATCAAAATTACATGATTTTACCATATTAGCCAATAATTTCTTTGATTATTTTATTTTTCTTATTTGTTAGTTTTATCCAATAAATATAATGTAGTTTATTTTGAATTGTTTTTGATTTTTTAAAATCGCCTAAACTTGTATTAAAGCAATATTCATAATTTATTGAATTATTCTTTGTTTCATTAAAATAAAAAATAATATTATTTTCATTTAATACTGGCTTAACTATTGTTTCATTATTGATTGAAAAAGAAACATTATATAGATTTTCTCCCAAATAATTTCCAAAAATAACACCAGTGTTCGGCACAATAATTACATAATATGCATTTAAATGTAATGATTCTGATTTTGAAAAATTTTGGGCAACAACACAATATTTTGCCATTCCTGAATTAGTATAATCTATATTATTATTTTTTAAAAAAAAAGCATTTAATGAATCAATAAATTCATTTGCAATATTTTTAGCCACATAATTTTGCATTTCAATATTTGAATTTGGATTGTTTTTTGATATTATGAAAAGAAACAATATTATAAAAAGCATAAAACCCCCTAAAAGATATGCCTGGGATTTTTTTTCCATAGTTTTAATTTGAATATAAACTTTTAAAACCACTTAATTAAATAAACCATAAATAAGATACATAAAAAATCAGATTTGAATATCTCTTAAATTTTAGAAGATGTTTTGTCCT
>NJDR01000016.1 GCA_002254415.1 Candidatus Aenigmarchaeota archaeon ex4484_52 | reverse complement strand
CAATGAAAAAACAGATTCTTTATTTTGGGCAGTGCAGAATTTTTATATATTTGGGATGATTATGACAGGTTCAGGAAAGTCCCAAAAGGCATAGATAAAAAATTTGAACAATATATTGGAATGCCATTAAGCAAAGTGCCAGACCCTTTTGAATGCCATAATTCATGGGCAGAGGCATTACAAAGAAAAATTTATTGAAGAATTAAATGTAATAGATATTTATCCAAAATTTATTAGTGCAACACCACCACAATAAAGCAAATAATAGAAAAGTATTTAAAGTTTCTATATATATTTATGTTAAAAAAAATAGATGGTATCAGAATATCTAAATATTACAAAAGAATTTGTAATGAATCCAATAATTTTTGTTGGACAAAATGTGTTGGCTACGCTTCCCGGTATATTTGGTGCAATAATTATAATTCTTCTGGGGTTATTAATAGCAAAAATACTTGGCAATGCAACAAAAAAAATATTATATAAACTTGGTCTTGACAAATACCTAATTGAACATAAATTAGATAATGCTATTGGAATGGTTAGTGCAAGCAAGATTAGCGGCGATATTGTGAAATGGTATGTTTTTGTATTATTTCTTATTCCAGCAGTAAATGTTTTAAAATTAGGGGATATTTCTCTTTTAATAATTGATTTTGTAAAATGGTTTCCTTCTTTGATTTTTGGAATAGTTATTGTAATTTGCGGATTACTTGTAAGCGAATATTGTTCAAGAAATTTAAAAAATACAACCTTTAAATTCAAAAATCAAATTGCATTATGTATTAAATTAATAATATTGTTTTTCTTTTTGGATGTTGCACTCTCGGAAATTGGATTAAATATTGTTTTTATTGAAAATGTATTTCTTTTAATTTTAGGTGGTTTTATATTTGCATTATCTCTTGCAATGGGAATTGGTTTAGGATTTGCTTTAAAAGAAGAAGGAAAAGAATTTTTTAATACAATAATAAAGGAAATTGAGAAAAAAGATTAAAACTATTTAAAGATTTATTTGCTTAAAGATTTTAATTAATATGTGTTTTGACAAAATTAAAAACTCTCTTATAAAACCATTAAAATTCGCTTTTAATTTAAGAAACATTCTTTTTATTGCTCCCTTTATAATTATATCTGGTTTATTTGCAGTTATTTCAGAGACAAATATTATTTTATCAATTCTTGTTTTTTTAATTAATTTAATGCTTGGCATTTTTATTTCTTTTTTTGCTGTTAAATTATATCTTAATTTTATAAAAAAAGAAAAGAACAGGATTAATTTTTTATCATTGAAAAAGGACTTTTCAGAGATATTTTTGCAACTTTTGGCATCTGTTGGAATTTATTATCTGTTTTTTATTTTTATTGGTGTTAGTGCATTAATTTCCTTTGTATGTTTTACAGCAGCTGTTGTAAAATTTGGGCTATTGCTCTATTTTTTTGGTGCAATATTTGGGCTGATTTTCATAATATCTATTGTTGCAATTCCTCTTGCTTTATTTTATTTAAATTACAGCATTATTATTGGTAAAAACAAAATTATTCCTGCACTAAAACAAAGCATTGATTTGATGAAAAATAATTTTTTATATTCTGTAAGCAGAATGCTGGTTTTAATTATTACAAACATCATATTAGTGTTATTATTTATTTTAATCCCTTTTTTTTATTTATTTTTGAAAATATCTCCTTCTCTTGCATCTAATTTTGCACAAATGAGCAAAATCGCACAGCAGGAGCAAATAACTCAAATATTTGTAAATTTTGCATCAACAAACAAATTCACTGCAATAATTTTTATACTTGTTTGTTTATTTGGAATAATAATAATTCATCTTTTAAATCGCGGATTTATTTCAAATATGTATTTAAAAATTAACAAGAAAAAACAACCAAAAAAAATACAATAAAAATTTTTTTCAAATCAAAATAAAGAATTGCAAGTTTTTATAGTTTATTTGTGATTAAAAAACAATAGAATAATAACTCTCTTATATGTTTTTTATAGAGATTGATTTGGCTTGGTTGATAAAAATAGATATGGCTATTTTGCATAATCCTTATATAAAAAAATTTGAAAAAAAATTTTTTGAAGTTTATCCAATGAGACAAGGATATATCTTAATATCAGTGCTTGACTATATGAAGAGAAAATTAAGAAATATAAATTCTTAAATTAAATTAAGTAATTTTTAAGATTCGTGTTGATTTTTCTTTCAATAAAATTATTTTTTCTTCTGATTATTTTTATTTGATGGAGTTTTTTTTACAGGAATTAAGACCTCTTCATGCATTTCTTTTTTCATATTGTTAATTTTTACTCTCAAGTCCTCAATTGATTTTTTTTGCTCTTTTATTAAATCAGAATTTTTTAATGATAATTTTGCAAATAATTTTAAATCAGAAATGGATTTAGTTAAACTGATAATTGGCTCTTCTCTTTTATTAAATTTTTCAGATATTTCAAAAAGATCCTCATCCAATATATTCAATGCTTTTTCAATATCTTTAATTCTTGCATTCGCATTGTTTGTGTTTTTTTCTAATTCGTTTTTAACATCAAGAATCATATTATTGAGCATACTGATTCTATTAAGCAATTGTTTTTTGAAATCTTCTGCTTCATTTGTTTTTTTCTCATTGTTTTTATTGAACATATCGTTTTAATAAAATATTTTATTATTAATTTTATAAATTTAACGAAAAAAATTAATTTTGTATACAATATTTGTACACAATACTAAGTTTACAGATGAACAAAAAAATTAAAAAATTTGCAGATGTTTTTTTTAAAAAAAACAAGAAAAAGCAAAAGAAAGTAAAACAAAAAAAAAATATTGATTTAAATTTTATTTACAAGAACAAATATTTTATTTTTACATTATTTTGTATTTTGTTTATTGCTTTTGTTCCAAAATTTATTTTTTTTATCTTGGCAATTATTTTATGCGGTGTTGCCGCTTTTTTGAATAGATTTAGCCCAATTGAAATTGGTTTTGAATTGACAACATTTTTTTGCGTGTGCTTTTCTATTGTTTTTGGTTCATTTGTCGGAGTAATATTTGGCATT
Organism: Candidatus Aenigmarchaeota archaeon ex4484_52; assembly: GCA_002254415.1. Taxonomy (GTDB): domain Archaea; phylum EX4484-52; class EX4484-52; order EX4484-52; family EX4484-52; genus EX4484-52. The sequence goes on along the minus strand of NJDR01000016.1, from coordinate 6,430 downwards.
ATATTGATGACAACCTATTTATTTGCATCTGATGATTTAAAAAAAAGATGGGCTTTTATTCCTTTAATTTGCGTAATTCCTGTTGCATATATTGCAAGTATTTTTCCTTATGAAAAATATTTTTCTATTGCAATATTTGGATTTTTGCTCACTTTTTTATATGATTTTTTATTTGATGTTATTTTTAATTTAACACTTGGGAGAGTTAATATTGTAAAGAGAGTTGTATTTTATATTACTCATTTTTATTTTAATTATATTTTGTTTTTGTATTTTGGATATAAAATAATTGCTTTATTAAATTAATGGCTTTCTGCGTATTGTTTTGCACTTTTTGCACAAAATATTTATTGTGTGATTTTTTTTGTTTATTGAAATTTTAAGTGTTCTTGGTGTATAAATTGTGCCGCATTTTTTGCAAAAAAAACAATTATATTTTTTAATGGATATTCTGAATTTTCTCGAAATATTTATTATATTATAAACGCAATTTTGTGCAAAAGAAATATCTTTTTTTTTAAATGCTTCTTTGGCTAAATTAAATAAAATCTCAATACGGGCATTGGCAATAATATTTCTCTCTCTTTTGTTTTTTGCAATTATTTTGTATTTCATAAAAAGTTTTGCTTTTTAACAAAAGGTAAACCAAAATGTTAATTTGTTGTAATAACAGGTATGATTTTATAGTTTTTTATACATACAATTTAAAAATAAAAGAATTTTAAAAAACCAAAATTACTATATTTGTTCTTTTGTAGCTTCAATAACATTTGCTGATAGAATTGTAGTATCTTCTCTCCATCCAGTTACTGGTTTTTCAATCACAACATAGAGTCCTTCGCATTGTGTTTGAATTTTTATTTTATTAAAACTTGAATTTATTCCGGAAATGTTTAATGTAATTTTCTTTGCATTATTTTTTACTATTGCTGTTTTGCTTGTATCTTCCTGCGTAATTTTCCAAATATCTGGCTCAATGTCATTGTCCCAGAGGCGGTATGAATCAATATAAATAATATTTTCACCAATATTTTCAATTCTTGTAGAAAAGAGTGTTGGGTTTGTTTTATTATTAATTTTTGTAAAATCATTATCGACTCTCATATCTGATGAAAAGCAATTTATTTTTTGTTGTGATATTTCTGCTTTTTCTTTTTGTTTCTCTGTGATATCTTTTACCCATGTTGTTAATAATGCAGCAACAGTCATTGTAAAGACAATTAAAACAACAGAAGCAATCAAAGGAGAAATAGCTTTTTTATGAAATTTTTTTTTATTAACGCTAAAATTCATAATTAATTATTACCAAAAATTATTTAAATATTATTATAATCTTATATTCATATTATTTTATTTTGTAAGTTCAATATCAAACTGATTATTCTTTTGGTTAGCATAATTGTTTAGAGGAATTAAGATTTTTTAAAGAGAATGTTAAAAAATTGGATATAGTTATATGCTTATGTTAATCATATTGAGAAGAAAATTTCATTTCTTTTTCTTTTTTAGCAATTAGTAATTTTGTTTTAACAATAGTGTCTGGATTTAGTGATATTGAGTGAATTCCACACTCAATTAAAAACTCTGCAAATTCCGGAAAATCGCTCGGTGCTTGACCACATATTCCGATATATTTTTTCTTTTTGTGTGTTGCAATCTCAATTACTTGTTTTATTAATTTTTTTACTGCTGGGTTTCTTTCATCATAAATGTGAGATACAAGCGAAGAGTCCCTGTCAAGTCCTAAAGTCAGTTGAGTTAAATCATTTGAACCGATAGAGAAGCCATCAAATATATTTAGAAATTCTTCTGCAAGCAATACATTGGATGGTATTTCGCACATTGCATAAATTTCCAAATCATTTTCTTTTTGTTCTAAGCCATATTTCTTCATCTCTTCAATCGTCTTTTTTGCTTCTTCTATTGTCCTGCAAAAAGGAACCATTATTTTCATATTTTTAAGACCAAAAATATCCAAGACCTTTTTTAATGCCTTGCATTCTAATGCAAAGGCATCTTTGTAATTTTTGCTGTAATAGCGGGATGCACCTCTCCATCCAAGCATAGGATTTTCCTCTTTTGGCTCATACAAATTTCCCCCTATTAAATTTGCATATTCATTTGATTTAAAATCAGATAACCGGACAATTACTGGTTTTGGATAAAAAGCAGAACAAATCGTGCCTACGCCCTGAGCGAGTTTGTCAATAAAATATTGTTTTTTATCGCAATATCCAATAGTCAAATTTTCAATTTTTTCTATCAAGTCAGGATGCTTATTTCCTAATTTCAAATTATCAAAATTTATTAATGCAAGAGGATGTATTTTAATGTAAGAATTAATAATAAATTCTTCTCTTGCAAGACCAATTCCATCATTTGGAAGAAATGATAATTTAAATGCCATATCCGGCGATCCCAAATTCATCATTATTTTTGTTTTTGTTTGAGGAATTTCTTTTAAATTTATCTTCTCAACTTTGTATTTCAAAATTCCGTTATAAACAAGCCCTTCTTCTTCCTGTGTGCAGTCAATCGTAATTGGTGTATTGTTTTTAATTTTTTCTGTTGCATCGCCGCATCCAACAATACATGGAATTCCAAGTTCGCGCGATATAATTGATGCATGACATGTTCTTCCACCTCTGTTTGTCACAATTGCAGATGCCTTTTTCATTACAGGCACCCAGTCAGGATCTGTCATATCTGTTACAAGAATCTCTCCTTTCCTGAATTCATCAATATTTTTTACATTTTTTATAATATGTGCAATTCCTGTTGCTATTTTTTCTCCAACACTTAATCCCTTGACAATTATTTTTCCTTTGTCATTTTGCAAAATATATTTTTCATAAATTGTCTTTTCTCCTTTTTTTGAATGAAATGTTTCTGGCCGTGCCTGAACAATAAATAAATCTCCTGTAATTCCGTCCTTTGCCCATTCCATATCCATTGGTTTAATAAATCCTGCTTTTTTGCTGTAATGGTCCTCAATAATACAAGCCCATTTTGCAAGTGTTAAAATATCATTTTCATCAATAGAATAAATATCCCTGTCTTGTTTTGGAGTAATAATATTTTTTGTTGGGTGTTTCAAATCATTTGTATAAATCATTTTTATTTTTTTTGAGCCAATATGTTTCATTATGATTGGCTTTTTTCCCATTTTTAGAGTTGGCTTAAATACATAAAATTCATCTGGATTAACAGCTCCCTGAACAATATTTTCTCCTAATCCATAAGAAGAAGTGATAAATACAACATTGCTAAATCCAGTTTCTGTGTCCAAAGAAAACATTACTCCGCTTGATGCCAAATCACTTCTTACCATTTTTTGAACACCGATTGACAAAGCAATATCAAAATGACAAAAATTTTTTTCTTCTCTATATGCAATGGCTCTGTCTGTAAATAAAGATGCAAAACATTTTCTACAGGCATCAATTAATTCTGCTGTCCCTCTAATATTCAGATAAGTTTCTTGTTGTCCTGCAAATGATGCATCAGCTAAGTCCTCTGCTGTTGCAGAACTTCTCACAGCAACATCAATTCCACCACCATATTGTTTTTCTAACACCTTATATGCATTAATAATTTCCTGTTTTAAAGCATCTGGAAATTCAATTGACAAAATAATATTCCTTATTTTTCTTCCCCGCTCCTGAAGATTTTTTATATCCTTTGTATCTAAATCACTTAGAATATTTTTTATTTGTTTTTTTATCTTTTCCTGATCCATTAGCATCTTGTAGGCAGTAGATGTTATTGCAAAGCCATTTGGAATTCTTACTCCTCTTTTAGATAAATTATGATACATTTCACCCAAAGATGCGTTTTTTCCGCCAACCAAGTCAATATCATCAATATTTATTTTATCAAACCACAGAATTAATTGATTGTTTTTATCCATAGTAATTGTATTTTTTTAAATTTTAAAAACATTTCGTAATTAAATAAATGTAATTATCTGTTTATATTTTGTGCAAGATGAGTTATATAAATTTACAGGATTTTTTCTTCTCTGCCTTCTCTTTTTCCTTCTCTCTTAACCATATTTTTCTTGCATCTTTGAGAGACAAATCTTTATCTGTTTTTAGATATGGGTTTCTCCTGTTAATTTTTTCTATTGCATTATCAAGCACATCCTTTATTTTAAATAATTTTTTCTCTTCTGCCAACTGAACAATATGTGCCCAGTCATGAAGTATATCTCCTAATTCTTCTTTTAAATTCTCATTGTCTTCTTTTTCTATTGCCTGTATTACTTCATCTGCTTCTTTTTTTAATTCATAGCAATACTTCTTAATTCCTGCATTTTTTGCCCACGGGTCTTTTTTGCAGCTAATTTTTATTAATTCTATAAAATCTTCAAATATTTGTTTCATATGGTTTTTTTGTTTTTCTTTAAATATCAATCAAAATACCATTTTCATCCAGTTTTACATCGAGTAAAAAAATTCCTTTTTTATTCCACTCCTTTTTTATTTTATTTTCTGCAATTTTATCAAAACAAATTCCTATTCCGCAATCACCACCTCCTGCACCGGATAATTTTCCGGCACCGCCGAATTTGTTTGCAATTTCTGATAATTTTTTTAGTTTAATTGTCTCTATTTTCACATTAGCATCTTTTCCAAAATGCGATAAATAAGTTTCATTAATCCTAATGCATTCTATAAATTTTTTTTTGTTTTTTGATTTTAATGAATTAATAGCATCTTTAACGAGTTTTGATATTTTATTGCAATGCTTTAAATATAATTCCTTGTTTTTTCTTTTAAATTTATTCATTTGATTTATCATTTTCTTTGTTGAGGCAGATTTTTTTGTCCAGCCAACAAAGAATATAATATCATCTGGAATTTCTAATTTATTTATTCTCAAATAGGGCCATTTTGATTCAACAATTTCTTTAATTGTTTTTTTTTGTTTAATTTGATTTATAAGCCAGTTTTGACAAAATCTTCTGTATTCTATAATCCCTCCATAAGTTGATGCTGCAATATCAGCACCTGTACCAATTTTTCCTTGTGCAAAATAATGAGATATTGCAGATAATTTAAACAATATTTCTTTGTTTTTTGGCAAATTTATATCAATATTGAAATATGTAAAAATAGCACTTATTATTGCAACAACAGATGCAGCAGAGGAGCCAACACCTATTTTTTTGTATTTGTTATTAATTTTAATGCCAGAGCATTCGCCAAATGTACTTAATTTAAATGTTTTATAGGTTTTCAAATAATTTATGGCATTTTCAATTGCATTTTTTGAAAATAACAATTTCTCTTTTATTGTCTCATTATCAGTATTCCATTTTAATTTAAGATTATCAAATTCAGCAGTAATGTCATTTATTTCAAAATCTTTAATAGAAATAGATAATTTATCGCTTTCTTCTATTTTAACAAAAATTCTTTTATTTATAGCAGCAACTATTGCTGGTTTTTCAAGTTCCAAAACAGCCCATTCTCCCATCAATATTTGCTTTCCCGGAACACTTATTATCATTTATTTATTCTTTTTGTGTCCTTTAAATTTAATTCTATTATCTGTACATTAGACGGATTTAAAGGGACAAATATTTCTTTTCCTTTTTTTTCCTTTTTTTTTATTTCTTCAACATAGATTTTTGTTTTCTTTATATCTGTATTTTTTACAATTCCTTCTTTGTCCTTAAAATTTCCACGCATTACGCGTATTTTGTCTCCTTTAATTACCACAATATTTCTTTTTTTAATGTCCTTTCTCAAAAACTTTGACAGATTGCATTTTAAAAATTTTCTTTTTATGTGCAGGGGGCAATTGTAAATATATTTTCTTTGCTTTCTTGGCTGTATACTTGATTTCCAACTTGCACAAAATTTTGTTTTCATATTTATTTTTATCTTTTATTTTTTTAAAGTTTTATATACTTTAAAAATATATACTGAACAACACCAGATTAATTATAAATATGATAAACAAAGAATACATAATATTATTAATTATTTTTGGAATGTTGTTTTTTAGTTTTTGTGGTGAAACAGGAAATTATAGTGATAATTATATCTGTAAAGATGATTCTGACTGCCAAATAAATGGCTGTTCAGGAGAGATATGTCAATCAAAAAGAATAACTGGAGTTGGCACTACTTGTGTTTATAGAAAAGAATATGATTGTTTAAAACATAGCTCATGTAAATGTATTAATGAAATGTGTCAGTGGGAACAAATAAATACTACATAATTTGCATAAAAAAACAGGCGAATTTCTTAAAAAAACTTTGGTGCAAAATAATTAATTTATTTAATAAGGATAAATATATAAAGTGTTTGATAAATAATTAAAACTAAATTAGAAAAACAAAAATAATTTGCACAATTGGGTCTTCATCGAGTAATTTAAAAACATTAAAGGAGATGGTAGAGATAGGATTTGATGTTA
>NJDR01000002.1 GCA_002254415.1 Candidatus Aenigmarchaeota archaeon ex4484_52 | reverse complement strand
TGAAATTACTGATGAATTAATAAAGAAAATAAAAGAAAAAAAAACAAATGAATTTAAAATAATGAAAAAGCAAGTGGAAAAATTAAAGCAAAATGGGAAAAAACTTTGCTTAACAGGCCGTAATAAAACATAATTCCCGGGCAATTAACAAACAACATCAAACCCTAAATATATCATGGTTTTTATCATTTTTTCAATATTTTTAGATATTGCTGTGATATCTAACTTCTTTTCAAATATTTTGAATTTGCAAAGCTAAAAAACATCTATAAGTTCTAATCAATTTATAAAAATTTTATTCTTTAAAATAATATGATCTTTGATTTTTTTAAATTAGCATTTTCAAGCATAATGCACAGAAAAATGCGTGCATGGCTTACAATGATTGGAATTTTTATTGGTATTGCTGCTGTTGTTTCTTTAATTTCGCTTGGAGATGGTATGAGACAGGCAATTAATGTGCAGTTTGAAAAAATGGGCTCTGACAAGATAATGGTTTTTCCTGGCGGTGATGGCGGGGCGGGAATGAAAAACATGATGACTTCTGTTGCAAAACTGACAGAAGATGACCTCAAAATTATAAGAAAGCAAAGCGGGGTTGATTTGGCAGGAGGAATGATTTTCAAAACAGTTGCAGTAAAATACAAGGACAAGACAAAATACAGTCAGGTCTCTGGCATTCCAACAGATGATACGCAGGATATTTTTGAAGATATGGAGACATATGAAATGCTAAAAGGCCATAAATTAAAAGCAGGCAATGATAAATATGTAATACTTGGCTATGATATTGCCTATACGGATTATTTTGACAAGCGGCCAAAATTAAGAGATAAAATTTACATAATGGACAAGCCATTTATTGTCTCTGGAATTTTTGAAAAAATAGGAAATCATCAGGATGACTCTATGTTTGTAATAACCTATGATGCAGCAAATGAATTATTTGGAACAAAAGATGAATATAGTGTAATTCTTGTGAAGGTCAAACCAAACATCAAACCAGCAGACCTTGCCCAAACCTTGAAAAAGAAATTGAGAAGAGCCAGAAGAGAAAAAGAAGGGGAGGAGAGTTTTCAGGTGCAGACAACAGAGCAATTATTAAATAAAGTAAATTCAATTTTAGGTGTTGTAAATGCTGTTTTAATTGCAATTGCATCTATTGCTCTTCTTGTTGGCGGCATTGGAATAATGAATACAATGTACACTTCAATTTTAGAGCGAACAAAAGATATTGGAATAATGAAAGCAATAGGTGCAAAAGATAGTCAGATATTATCTATTTTCTTGTTTGAAGCAGGGCTGTATGGATTTATTGGCGGTGCAATTGGTGTTTTTTTTGGCTATTCAATCAGCAAATTAGCAGAATACATAACCGTAGTAGTTTTAGGACAGGACTTGCTTGTTGTGGAATTTGATGCTTTTTTAATTATTGGCTCTCTTGCGTTTTCTACAATTCTTGGAATTATTTCTGGAATTTTGCCTGCAAGACAAGCAGCAAATATGGAGCCAGTTGAAGCATTAAGATATGAATAAAAAACTTTTGCAAATTTTATCAATATAATAGTTTTTGATATAATTATGAATTCGCCAAAAAAAACTGCAATTATTACTGATGGTGCTAAAGAAATGGGAAAAGCAATAGCATAAAAGTTTATTTCTGAAGTATTCCTGAACCTGAATCCCTTGGTTTATTTTAGTCCTCTACTCTTGGAGCAAGCACATAAGAAATAGAAATATTTTTTTCTTTATTAGAATAAGTAATTCTTATTGGGTAATCATTTCCAAGTTCAAGTTTTACAATATCTGATATTTTTCCTGCTTTTTCTATTTTTTTTAAATATTCCAAAGAATATTTTGATTTTATTGTATCTAATTTATCTTCCTTAAATTCAAAAGAAAACACATTTTTGTCTTTTTTGTCCAGATCAATTTCCAGTTTATTCATATCTTCTGAACAAAAAAAACTTAATTTATTTTTATCAGCTGCAAAGACAAGTGTCTCTCCAATAACAACTGCATCAAGTATGCTTTCAGTCAAAATTGTTTTATTGATTTCAATTATTGCTTTAAATTCAAGGTTAATATCTGGCAGTTTTTTATCTTCCAAATCCAATACAGGAATAGAAAATTTTTTTGAATTTTCTTTATTTATTGTAAGTTCAAGATAATTTTTATCTTTTTCATTTTTTATAAAAAGTTTGTCATTTGCACTCATACGCTTTAATATCAAATTAAGTTGGCTAAATGAAATAGGAATTTCCTGTTCATCTGCAATATCATATTTTTCAAAATTTTCTTTTCCAAAATTAAAATCAATCATTGAAATCATAGTTGGATCAGTTTCCTTGATATTTAGTCCGTCTTTTGTAAATTTTAATTTTCCTTCATCCACTAATTCATTGATAGCATTAATTGCATCTTTAAATACACTATTATTTTTAATTTTTATTTCCATTTTTACTGCAAAATTATTTTGTTTAACTATAATATTTATTAGGCATAATAATATAAAGTTAATTATTTTTTGTATATGAACTATAATAATACAATGCAATCATTTATAACAATTCAATAGTTATGTTTAACTTTTGCAAAGCAAAACCTTTTTTATATGAATGAAAAATATATTACAAGTGAATCAGTAACAGAAGGTCATCCGGATAAAATATGCGATCAAATATCAGATCTTGTTTTGGATGAACTATTAAAAAATAATGAAAAGCCAAGGGTTGCATGCGAGACATTTGTAACAAAAGGATTGATTATTGTTGGGGGTGAAATTACAACAGAATCTTATGTTGATTTAGATAATGTTGTGAGAGAGAAATTAAGGCAAATTGGCTATACTTCTTCTGTTTACGGTCTTGATTGCAATACTTGCGGAATAATAGATGTAATTGGAAAACAATCGCCAGATATTGCCCAAGGTGTTGATACTGGCGGTGCAGGTGATCAGGGAATAATGATAGGATATGCCTGCAGAGAAACACCGGAATTAATGCCATTTCCAATAAGTTTAGCACACAAATTAGCAAAACAACTCACCTATGTCAGAAAACAAAATATTTTGGATTATCTGGGTCCTGATGGAAAAACACAAGTAACTCTAAAATATGAAGATGACATTCCAAAAGAAATTGTAAATATTGTAATTTCAACACAGCACACAGAAAAAATATTAGATAAAAAAAATAGCTCTACAATTACAAATGAGGCAAGAAAAGAAATTATAAATGCAGTGGTAAAGCCAATAATACCAGAAAATATGCTCAGGAAAAATACAAAATATTATATTAATCCAACTGGAAAATTCTTAATAGGCGGACCTGTTGCAGATTCCGGGCTTACTGGAAGAAAAATAATTGTTGATACTTATGGCGGAGTTGTTGCTCATGGAGGTGGTTGTTTTAGTGGAAAAGATCCAACAAAAGTAGACAGATCAGGAGCATATATAGCAAGATATATTGCAAAAAATATTGTTGCATCTGGAATTGCTCAAAAATGTCTTGTGCAACTTGCCTATGTAATTGGCGTTGCAGAGCCGGTTTCTATTTTTATTGATTGCTTTGGAACATCACAAATAAGTAATGAAAAGATAATAAAACTTGTGCGTGAAAACTTTAAATTAACTCCAAAAGGAATAATAGATTCTCTTGATTTAATGAAGCCAAAATATTGCAAAACAGCTGCATATGGACATTTTGGAAGAGAAGAAGAGGGATTTACATGGGAGAGGACAGATAAAGCAGAACTTTTAGAAAAGAATTGAAACTCATTTTTGTAAATTATTTTCTCAAAACTTATATTTTAAAAAGATGATTATAAAACATTGGCTACTAAAAATCAGCAGCAGAAGGTAATATGAATCCTTATTAAGAAACATGTTGGATGAGAAATACACAAACAAGTATCTCATAAAATTGCGGTGGAAAAACTACCGCAAAATCTTTCACTGTTGGCATATATGTATGGAATATTATGAGAATTTAGAACGGACTAATTTAAAGGAGATAATTTTATTTTTATCTTCTAAAAAACTTCTTCAAATGTTCTTCTATTTTATAATTTGATGAAACAATATTTGCATCATCCCAATCTTTGGGAAGAAGAGTCCTGTATTTGCTCATCAAATATCTATTGTCCAATAAAATAATTGCACCAATGTCTTTTTCACTCCTAATGCACCTTCCTGCTGCCTGAATTGTCCTGTTTATTGCAGGAAATATATATGCATAATTCCATCCATTGTAATTAAATTTTTTGTTGTAATAATCAATTGTTGCGTCTGTCTCAATTGTTTTTTTTTCAAATGGAATTCCTACAACGCACACTGCCTTTACAATATCCCCTGGAAAATCAACACCTTCGCTGAAATTTGCACCAACAACTGCTGCAAGAATTGAAAACGGATGTATATAACTGGATTTTTTAAATAAATTATAAATATGCTCTTTTTGGTGCTTTGTCATATTTTGCTGTTCTGTCAAAAGACAAAAATTTCTTTCTTCCAAATTTTCAATATAATAAAGACAATTATTCATAAATTCATAGCTTGGAAAAAAAACAGCAATATTTCCATTAGTTGATTTTTTTATGCTCATAATATAGTCAGCAATTGTTTGATATAACTTGTTATTTCGTTCTGCGTATTTTGTTGTAATATTATTTGCAATAATTATAGTCCTGTTTTTTTTTGGGAAAGGTGACTTTAATTTTAAACAAGCACAATTGTCTTTATTCATTCCAAGAGTTGAAATATGCATATCAAATGGAGTGAGTGTTGCAGACATCAAAATAGAGCAATAAATTTTAGAAAAAATATCTTTTGCAAAAAGCCCTGGATCTATGCATTCTTTTTTATATTCAAAAAACATTTCCTTATTTTTTTCCAAAACAGCATAATATAAAAAACCATCTGCATCTATTTTCCACTTGTCAATAAATTCAGCAAAATTAATCAAATATTGCGAATTTTCATTTTTTTGCATTTCCAATTGCCCTAATTTTTCAACAAGTATTTTAAATTCACAAATATCGCATCCAGCTGTATTTTCAATAATATTTATTAAAAACCCTTTGTTTATTTTAAATTCACAAGTATTTCTATTTGCTTTTTGCATTAAGTCCGCCTCTGTCAAAAGAGCAAAATACAATTTTTCAAATATATTTGCCAAATAATTGTCTTTTAATTTTAAGCATATTTCTATTATGTTTTTTAGAAATTTTGAAGAAAATTTAATTGAATATATTGATTTTATTCTTGAATTTAAATTATGTGCTTCATCTGCAATTAAAATAATATCTTGCTTTTTTATTCCTGATTTTCCAAAGCAGGAGTCAAAGACATCTTTGTCAAATAAATGAAAATAATCTGCAATAATTACATTAGCATATTTTGCAACTGATGTCTGTATTTCATAGGGGCAAAATGCATTGCACATTTCTTTTACTTCCTGCGAAGAATATATATTTTCCAAGAGTTTATTTGTAAATATTTTTGCATCTTGTGTTAATTCATGCATATTATTGTAAGTATTTTTGTAAAATAAACACTGTTTTGTTTTTTTCAATAAACTGCAATGATAATTAAAATTGTCGCCAAAAAGTCCAAGCCCTGTTTGCTTACACAAGTGCTTTTTTCCGACCAAGTCCAGAACAACTAAATTATTTAATTGCTTTTTTTTCTTTATCAAACAAAGGGTTTCTATTGCAATTCTGTGATGCGTATTTCTTGTAGTTAAAAAAAATAATTTCTTGTCTTTTTCAATTGCAAATTTTAAACAGGATGCAATAGAAGCTGCTGTTTTTCCAATGCCTGTTGGTGCATGCACAAGCAGGTCTTTTTTATTTTCCAATGCATCATTTATTGCAAAAATAAATTTTTTTTGTCCGTACCTTAATTCATCAAATGGAAAAAAGTATGGGTCTGTTTTAATATACATTTCCTCTTCGCAATAATCCAAGTATCATTAAAAATCCAAGAATTGCAGCTAAAATAAATCCCAAAATTCCAAATATTGGAAAGCCAAACAAAAGTATTCCTTTTCCAGAAGTCATAATCAGAGCAGATGCAACAATAATTGCAGAAATAATCATAGAAAAAGAAATGCGGCTGCTAACTCGCTCTAATTCATTGCTTAAAATATTTAGATTTTTATGCTCAAAACTAATTATCAATCCCTTTTTTTTAAAAGTATTAATAAATGCTCTAAATGATGATGGAAATTCCTCTAATACATATTCAATATCAAAAATCGAATTTCTTATTTTTTGTGCTATTTTTTTAGGACTTACTTTTGATTTTAAAATATCCTTTATATATGGTTTACATTCCTGAATTGCATTGAAATTTTTGTTTAATTTTTGCCCGTTGGACTCTATATAAACCAATGCCCTCGAAAAAAGATAAAGCTCTCTTGGTATTTTTAGATTGTATTCATGAAACAAGCACAGCAAGTCCTTTACAAATTTACCCATTTGCAGGTATTTTAAAGAGATATTGTAATAATAATCATATAGATCATAAATGTCGCTTTTAAATGCACAAATATCAATATCATAAGGAATCATTCCAATGTTTTTTAATTGATTTACAAGATTTTCAATATCCCTGTCAATTATCAAAATAAATAAATTAGAAAATTTATTCAACATTGGCTTGCTTATGCGGCTTATCATTCCAAAATCCACAAACCCTAATTTATTACCCTTTAATATAAATAAATTACTTGGATGCGGATCTGCATTAAAAAATCCGTCAATATACACCTGCTTGAAAAAACATTGTGCCTGGAGTTTTGCTATTTTTTCTTTGTCAATTGCAAATCTGTATTTTCTATTGTGATTAAAAAAGTCCTTTAATTTTTCCCCTTCTAAATATTCCATTACAAGAATATGCTCAGTTGTATAATCCCAGAAAACCCGCGGGATTACGATATTTGAATCATTTAGAAAATTATACTTGAATATATCTGCATTTTTTGCTTCAACTACAAAATTCAATTCTTTGTGGATTACTCTGTCAAATTCTTTAATAATTGCTCTTAAATTTCCATATTTTGAAAAAGCGTGCTTGTCTGCAATATCGCAAAGATAATACATTAAATTAAGATCACTTTCAATTAGGCCTTTTATTTCAGGACGTTGTATTTTTACAATCACTTTTTCGTCTTTCTGATTTCTAAGTGTCGCACAATAGACCTGTCCAATAGAAGCAGATGCAATTGGAATTTTATCAAAATTCTTAAATAATTTTGAAACCGGACTTTTTAATTCATTTTGTATTTGATGCTCTGCTATTTTGTAATCAAATGCCTCAATACCATCCTGCAATTTTTCCAGTTCTTTTGCTATTTTTATGCCAACTAAATCAGATCTTGTGCTCATCATCTGTCCTAGTTTTATGAAAGTAACGCCGAGCTCTTCAAACATTTTTCTGATTTTTTGAGGAGTGGAAAGACAGGATAATTTTTCATCTCTTTTAAAAAAAGGAATAAAACCGGTTTTTTGCTTTTTTTCTAAAATATAATCATATCCGTATTTTATGAATATTTTTACAATTTGCTTAAATCTTTTTGCGTCTTTTTTTTTCAGCATAAAAATATTATTACGATTAATTATTTAAAAATATATAGCATGAAACATAAATACACCAAAAAATAAAATATTGGTTGTGAGATAATTTTTGCTGACAATATTGCTATTTGTAAATAATTTATATTGTTCAACCCATTAGATATCGGCATCTGGCAGATTAAAGAGACATATGTTTTTTGCTAGTATCTCCAAATCCATACTTATGTTATTTTTGTGGTGTAAGATAAACTTAAAAATATTAAATAATTCTAAATTATAATATAATATGAAATTTAAACTCTTTGCACGCCTTAAAAAAAAGGCAAATGAAACAACAAAAATACCTTCAAATAATAATACATATTATGATGAATTGCAGCCACAAAAACAAACAGATGAGCAGAACTTAAATGAAAATTTATTAAATTCAAATGCGCAAACCAATGAAATAGAATCAATTATAAGAGAGCAGCTGGCAAATGGTGTTTCTGAAGATGAAATTATTACTTATTTGAGAAGCAATAATTATGATTTTACACAAATAGACAATACAATGACGAAAATATTACAGGATCGTGCAAATGAAAATTACAAAATAAATAATATTGAAGAATCCCAAAAAAATACAATAGATCCAATTTTGAATCAAAATGAAGAAACACAGCAGGGCTTAAATATTGAAGAAGTGGAGGAAATTGTAAATGAAATGCTTACCGAGAGATTTAATAAAATATATGATTTTGAAAATAAAACAAATAAAAGCATGGAAGAAACAAAAAAAAAAATACAAGATTGTTTAAATAAAGCAGAAGAAAACAAAAAACAAATTGAATTGCTTAAAACAGAATTAGATAAGCAAAATAAAGATATAAAAAATAAAATAATTCAAATGATGCCAAAAATTGAAAGTTTGCAAAAAGCATTTAAAGATATAGTACCTAATTTAGTAGAGGATCAAAAAACCATAAAATTAGAATTTGAAGATATAAGAGGTTTTTTAAAAGAGAAAAATAAATAATATGGAAGATGATAAAGACAATAATATAGAAGATGAAGAAAAATTAGAAAAAGAAAATAAAGATCTTGTATTTCCACTTGCACCTATTGTAAGAGAGATACGCAGACATTCTGAAGGCAAAATGATTTCATCAAAAGTAAAAATTGCAACAAATCAATTTTTAAGCAAAATATTGACTTTGATTTCAAAAGAAATGGCAAATACACGATATGCAATGATAGAAATGGATGATTTTAGAAGAGCAACCCTACCTTATACTTTTGTAAAGCAATTGGACAAAGAAAAAGACAGAATAATTGTAGATATGGAAAAGATGAGAATGGACTGGGAAACAAAAATTGAAGAATTTAAAAGAAAATTTGGAAAAGATGAAGAATAATAATTGCTGTATTACAGAAGTCGCAAATTTTGATTATTTTTATTGTATATAAACTCTTAAAACACTTTAGCAGTCATTAATCGTAATTAACATTTTAGTTTAACTTTTGCTATATCTATCCCAAAGCACAAAAATAATCCAACTATTGTGCTTTGGGATGTGAAAAAATCCTGAAAAAGCATACAACATGATTTTTACATCTCTAAATAAATTTAGAGATATTAGCAAAAAACATGTGTAAATAAACCAAAAAATTTGTTATGAGTGTATTATTTATGTTTTTTACTCTAAAGTTTTTTTATGAAAGCAAATAAACTTTTTTAAAAAAATAAAATAGTTATTTACGATGGAAAAACAAATAATATTTGGATTTATATTAATTTTTTCAGGCATTTTATTGATTATAAATTCAATATCTGCAAAAGCTAATGCAAAATTTGCATTTGGAGGATTTTTGGGTCCTATTCCTTTTGGATTTGCAAATAATCCAGAACTACTAAAAATTATCATTATTTTATGCTTAATTGGATTTATTGTGTTTTATTTTATAAAAATGTAAATTATGGGATAAATTATGAAAACAAAAAAAGAAAAAATTATTAGAGCAGGCGTTATTTTAATAGGGGTTTTATTTATTTTTTCAATGATCAGCTCTGCTTTTTTATATTCCAATGATTCCAAACAAAATGATTTACCAGAAGAAACATTACTTGACCAGCCATTGAATAATATGCAAAAAAATTTATTGTTTAATAGAGGAGGTAGTTTAATTACTATTACCTATCCAAATAATTGCGATTCTAATTGTTTATTTGCAAAACAAACAATTATGTCAATAAAAGACAATTACGCACCTTTTGTGTATTTGTATGAACAAGAAGGAGATTACTTAGAAATAAGTTTAGAGTGTTTTGGCTTAATTGAAAATTATAATTCAATAAATGACATTGTACAAAAACAAATGCAAAATCATATTTGCAATAATTTGCTTGGCTTATGGCAAAATACAGAGACAGGAAAAAAATGCCTGATGCAAAAAGCATTAGAAGAATATGAATAAATTTTTTATATGATAAAATTAATTTTTCTTGGAACTTCTTCTGGTATCCCAACCAAAAAAAGAAATCTTCCGTCAATATTTGTAATGTATAAAAAAGACAGGATGCTTTTTGATTGCGGTGAAGGAACGCAAAGGCAATTAATGATAAAAAAATTAAAATTTGTAAAAATATCAAAAATATTTATTACGCACTGGCATGCAGATCATTTTAGTGGTTTAATTGGGCTTATTCAATCAATGGAATTAGAGGGGCGAAAAGAACCATTGTATATTTTTGGGCCTGTCCATACAAAGAAATTTACAGAGCAATTTATTAGTGTTGGGTATTTTGCAAGAAGATTTGATATTTTGGTAAAGGAAATGAAAAATGAAGATGTTGTTGATTTTGGTAATTATATAATCCAAAGTTTTGAAGTCAAGCACAGAATTCCTGCAATTGGCTATATATTTCAGGAAAAAAAAAGAATAAACATAGATACAAAAAAACTTGCAAAATACAATATAAATAAAGGTCCTTTGATTGGAAAATTAAAAAGAAATGGATTTATTGAAAAAGACAATACTTTAATAAAATTAGAAGATGTAAGTATTGCTAAAAATGGGCGAAAAATTGTCTATACAGGCGATACAAAATATTTCCCTGAATTGGAAAAATATGCAGAAAAAGCAGATATATTTATTTGCGATGCAACATTTGATGATGAATACAGCAAAAAAGCGTATATTTACGGTCATTGCTGTGCTTCAATTGCTGCAAAAATAGCAAAAGCAGTAAATGTAAAAAAACTATATTTAACGCACATAAGCAGGCGATATTCTGAAGAAAATAAAACAGATAAAATTATACAAAATCAGGCAAGGCAAATATTTAAAAAATCTTATCTTGCAAGAGATTTATTGGAAGTGAATGTAAGGTAAAATCTTACAATTGAGATTTTTGATGAATATCAATAAACTTAAATAAGTTTAATTTGCATTTTAATATGAAATATAAATACTATATTGGACTTTCAATTATGCAGTTTTTTACATACTTATATTTCCATCAACTATTAGAATTTTTCTTAATGGGCTGAATGAAAGCACAATTCAAATAAAAATAATATCTATTTGTCTTTATATTTTGGGACAATACATAATATTCAACAAATTGTTTTCCCGTTATAATTTTTATTCTCTTCATCAAAAATTAGTAAATTGTATGGTGACTTTTATACTAATTACTTTATTCAACTTAAAGAATATAATAGGTCTATATTTTATATTTTTTTACATCCCAATTATAATTATATTAATGTTCTGGACATATATTATTATTGACATTTGTAATTATTTTATTGCCAAAATAAGCAATATTACAAAAAAAGAATTCTTGTTGAAATTATGGTTTTCTTTCTAATATTAATGCCTTTCTTATACACAAGCAGAATACTCTATCAAGGTGTTGTATTATTAAAAGATCCGGATGCACATAGAAAAATACCATATCAATTAGAAAAAAATAGTTGTTATTTTTATGATGCAATAGAAAATAAAGATATGGGGATTTGTAAAAAAATAGAAGATAAAAATTCTTGTTATATATCTGTTGCACTATTAAAAAAAGATATCTCTTTGTGTGAAAAAATAAACTCACAATAGAGTAAAGAGTATTGTTACAAAGATATAGCAAAGCAAAAGAAGATATTGCTCTGTGCAACAAAATAACAGAATCAGAAATTGTGATTGGTTGTTATGCCAATATAGCTGTAAAAAGATGATTCAGATATTTATGGAAAACTAAATCAACAAAAAGACAAAGAGAATTGTTTAAGATGGTTGGATGCAATAAAAAATTCGCATAAAATACCACCTAAAAAAATATGAAAGAAAACAATTTTTTTTAAATTTTGCTGATTAAATAATACAATGACAAAACATACAAAAGATTATAGGTTGTGCAATAGTATTTTTGAAGCACTGATTTTTTTGCACATAACTATAATTAAAAGTTGGGTTTAACTTTTGCCTTTGGTAAAAGTTTTTTGCAGGGGTAGCCAAGCGGTCAAAGGCGGCAGGCTCAAGACCTGTTCCTGTAGAGGTTCGAGGGTTCAAATCCCTTCTCCTGCATTTTTTGATTTTTTATGAATTATATCCTAATTCTTTTGCTAATTGCTCTATTGTAATATATTTTGAGTCCAAATTATTGACTGCTTTTATATTGATATTTGGCGTCTCTTTTTCTCCTTCATATTCTTCTGCAATAAAGACCTTTAAATGGCGAAACCTTTCTTTTCCATTTTTCTTTGTATAGCCGAGCATTCCTCTAATTGCATGCCTAACAATACCCTGCGGCGTTTTTGGAAAAAAAGGACCTCTAATTGAATCTCCTCTTTCTCTTCTGTGTTTATATTTAGAAACTATGTCTTTTTTTGAGCCAGAAATTATTATTTTTTTTGCATTATAAATTATTACATCTTCATTGTCCTTGATAATTTTTTTTGCAACAAAACTTGCAAGGCGACCCAAAACCAACCCATTGCCATTTATTGTTATTGCCATATTATTTTATTATTCTTATATTATTTATTTTTTTCAAATCCATTATTTTTTTCAAATCTATATATTTTGAATTTGATTTGTTAATTTTTTCCAATGCTGTATTTGATACTTTAAATGAAGATAAAACAAGTTTTTTATCAATAATACCATTTCCCAATATTTTTCCTGCAACAAAAATAGTGTCATTGTCTTTTGCATAATAATTTATTTTTGATAAATTTACAGATGCAAGATTTCTTTTTGGCTTATTTAGATGTTTTGCAAGAGCAAGCCATATCTTTTTTTTGTCCTTTTTAAAATTGCTTTTTAATTCTAAAATTATGTCTTTTTTATTCTTGTCAGTGAAATTTCTTAATTTCATAATTGTTATAATGAAAAACATTTAAAAAAGTATTTTAAATGTGTATTTATGAAAACAACAATAAAAAATATTTCTGCAAGAGAGATTTTAGATTCACGCGGTAATCCAACAATTGAAGTGGATGTAATTACAGAAAAAGGTCTATCAAGGGCTGCTGTTCCATCAGGTGCAAGCACTGGCTGTTATGAGGCAGTAGAATTAAGGGACAATGACAAAAATAGATTTTTTGGAAAAGGGGTTTCCAGAGCAGTTAGAAATGTAAATGAAATTATTGCTCCAAAATTAACAGGAATGGATTGCACAGAACAAAAAAAAATAGATGAGTTAATGATTGAATTAGATGCAACAGAAAACAAAGCAAATTTGGGAGCAAATGCAATTCTCGGGGTAAGCATGGCTGTGTGCAAAAATGCTGCTTCCTGCCTTCAAATGCCTTTGTATAAATATATTGGAGAAATTAGTGATACAAAATCAATTATTATTCCAATTCCTCAAATGAATGTAATTAATAGTGGAAAACATGCAGGGATTAAAAATGACATTCAGGAACATATGATAATGCCAATTTATGCAGAAAGTTTTTCACATGCACTAAGAATGAGCACAGAGGTCTATCAGAATCTAAAAAATTTATTAAAAAATAAATTTGGAGCAGCAGCAATTCATTTAGGAGATGAAGGTGGATTTGCACCTCCAATAAAAGATATAAACGATAGGTTGGAACTCATTACAAAGTCAATAGAGGACTTGGGCTATGAAAAAAACTTCGGCTTGGCAATTGATTCTGCTTCATCAGAATTTTATAATAATGGAAAATACAAAATAATAGACAATGAATATTCATCTGGAGAATTAATTGATTTTTATGCTGACTTAACAAAAACATTTAATCTTATTTCAATTGAGGATGGAATGGCAGAAGATGATTGGGATGGGTGGGTTGAATTAATGAAAAAAATAGGCAATAAAATTCAGATAATTGGCGATGATTTACTTGTAACAAATACAAATAGGATAAAAAAAGCAATTAAATTAAATGCAGTAAATTGTGTATTGTTAAAACCAAATCAAATAGGCACTATAACAGAAACAATAGATGCATATAAACTTGCATCAAAAAACAAATTAAGAAGTGTTGTATCGCAAAGATCCGGATGCACAGAAGATATATTTGACGCTGATTTGGTTGTAGGGCTTAGTGCAGGCCAGTTTAAATATGGTGCTCCTGCAAGAGTTGATAGAACTGCTAAATATAATCAGTTGTTGAGAATCGAAGAAAATGAAAAAGACAATTGTGTATATTATTCATTGTAAAATTATAATTACTTTTTAGTCAATTATTGTTATTTTTGCAACTGTTTCATCAAACCATATTGAGCCAGCAGATTCTGTATTAAATGCTATTTTTATTACAATCGGAGCAATAATAATAAAACTCAATACAGCTAAAATTATAACAATTATTTGTCTAAAACTAAGACCCAATACTGCTTTTCTCAACATATTAAAAAAACTTTTGCTTCGCAAAAGTTAAACTTTTATAGTTTGTAAAATTCTAAATTAGGATTTTGTTCTATTTTTTCTTTTGAATTTTTTGAATAATATTTTGTTTTAATTTCAATTTTCTCTTTTAAATTTGGAATTAAGCCAGATCCAAGTAATTTATCATAGCCAATTTTATTTAAATCAATAAATATTTTCTCGTCTTTTTTTTCAATTAATTTTAAGTCCTTTAATGATTGTAATTTTGCCAGTAAAACACCGATGTTTATTGCAGAAATATTTTTTTTTGTTTTATTGATGAATCCTTTTCCTCCAATGTTTTTAATGTGTAGAGTATTAAACGAACTCATTTTTTGCTGTCCTTTTTTTCCGCTTCCTGCATTTCCTCTTCCACCTCTGTTTCCAGCCCCCCTGTGTTTTTTTGGAGAGCCCCAGCCGCATGTTCGCGAGCCTCTTTGCTTTTCGCATTTTTTGCGTTTATTTTGAGCTGTCATTATAATTTAAATAAAGAAAATTATTTAATATTATGTTAATAATTTAACAAAAATATATAAAGGTATTTTATTTATAAGTTTTATGGCAACAAACGGAAAACCATCATTTGGCAAAAAAAATAAAAAAACACATATTATTTGCAGGCGATGTGGAAGAGTTGCAATGCACAAAACAAAAAGAATTTGTGCTGCTTGTGGATTTGGAGCCACAGCAAAATTAAGAAAATACAGCTGGCAGACAAAAAACAAAATTAATAAAAAAATTAGAAAATAGAGCAACAAGAAATTAAAGAATAAAATATACACAAAAAAGAATATTAGTTATTTTTACAGCGGAAATGTGGCCGGAAATGTCGCAAAAAGCAATGTTTCGCAAAATATAAACAGACCCAAACAGTTTCGTATCTATATTAAATAATTCTGTGGATATTATTAAGAAAACTAAATATTGATAGAATCAGTATATCGAGAGCAACAGGTTATTTATATCTAAACAATGGAATGAATATAAATACAAAGGACTAACACCAATTTTGGTGGTGGCGGACCACCAAAACTAAATGAACAGCAAAAACAACAACTAAAAGAAATGCTTTAAACAGTTCTATAATTGAAACATTAATCTCACAAGATTCATCATTTCATCTTTACATCTTTAATGTATAATTGGTTGATTAATATCAAACGCTTTGAAATACGGTTGTTTTGTTCTTTTCAGATTATATTTTGCAGATTTTTTTGTCAGAAATATGTTTTTTTTAGAAATAATTTTTTATGTAGTCCTATATAAATATTTATAGTTTTCATTTATAAGTTATGGTTATACTATAATAAAGAGCCCTCCTCTGATGAAGGAGATGCCTCCAAAACATTTGGATGGTTGCATTCTATCTCTGCAAAGCATAAAATATTATTGTTGTCATCGTTTCCATAAACAATTCTATCTGTGTTACTGAAAAAACAAATGAACTGGAAAATATTATAAAAAATAGAGTATTAATATTATGTTTGTCTTAAAAATCCTGTAAATTCAACCTATTGGATAAAACACGACTTTAACCTGTTAGATAACATTACAAATCGTATGTATCTAACGGGCTTAATCTATCCAATAGGTTGAATATAAAAAACAACAGGATTTTCTACGAAAGTAAATAAACTTGTTGCAAATTCAAAAGTTTATTTACTATTGATGAAAAGCGATTTTATTATAAAAATCGCCTTACATCATTCCGGGCATTCCGCCCATTCCTCCGCCACCCATTGGCGGCGTTGGAGGTGTGTTTTCTTTCTCTTTTATGTCTGTAATAAGGACCTCTGTTGTCAGGATCATTCCTGCAATACTTGCTGCATTTTGAATTTCTGTTCTTACAACTTTGGCAGGATCTATTACCCCTGCTTTTATTAAGTCCTCTATTCTGTCTGTTTTTGCATTGTAGCCGATATTTTTATTTTGCTTTTTCAAATCACCTACAATAAGAGCTGATTCTTTTCCGCAATTCTCTATTATTTGTCTTAATGGGTACTCTATTGCACGCTTTACAATTTCAACACCTATTTGCTGTGCTTGGTTTAATTTTAGATTTTCTAAATATTTTTGTGCCCTCAATAATGCAATTCCTCCACCGCAAACAGTGCCTTCTTCTACTGCTGCTTTTGTTGCATTTAATGCGTCATCTACTCTCATTTTCTTTTCTTTCATTTCTGTCTCTGTTGCAGCACCTACATTTATTACAGCAATGCCACCGGAAATTCTTCCCAAACGCTTTTGAAGTGATTCTTTGTCAAACTCGCTTGTCGTGTTTTCGATTTGGTTTTTTATCTGGCTTACGCGAATTTCAATATCTTTTTTATTTCCTTTTCCTCCAATAATTGTTGTTTTTTCCTTCTCGATCTTTATTTTGCCTGCAACACCAAGATCATTCAAATTTACTTTTTCTAATTCCATTCCTTTGTCTTTGCTAATTACTGTTCCACCAGTAATTACTGCAATGTCATCAAGATTTGCTTTTTGGTCATCTCCAAATCCCGGTGCTTTTATTGCACAGACCTTTAATACACCTCTGATATTATTTAATACAATTGTTGCAAGTGCTTCTCCTTCAACATCATCTGCAATTATAAATAATGGTTTTCCCTGTTGCGAGACCTTTTCAAGCAAAGACACGATTGGCTTAATTGAACTTATTTTCTGATCTGTAATTAAAATATATGCATCTTCAAAAGATGCAATCATTTTTTCAGCATCAGTTACCATATACGGAGAGATATAGCCTCTGTCAAATTGCATTCCCTCAACAACATCTAATGTTGTCTCCATTGATTTTGCCTCTTCAACTGTTATTACTCCATCTTTTCCAACTTTTTGCATTGCCTCTGCAATCAAAGACCCTATTGCTTCATCATTATTTGCTGAAATTGTTGCAACCTGTTCAATCTCTTCCTGCTTTTCTACTTTTTGTGATTCATCTTTAATAAATTCAACTATTTTTTCTGCTGCCTTGTCTATCCCTCTTTTTAACTCTATTGGACAGGCACCCGCTGCAATATTTTTCAGGCCTTCTCTTACTATTGCCTCGGCCAGTATTGTTCCTGTTGTTGTTCCATCTCCTGCATCATCCTGTGTTTTGCTTGCAACTTCTTTTATTAATTGAGCACCTATATTTTCATACGGCTCTTTTAATTCTATTTCTTTTGCAATTGTAACCCCGTCATTTGTGATTGTTGGAGAGCCAAAGCCTTTGTCAAGAACAACATATCGCCCCTTTGGACCCAAAGTTACTTTCACTGCATTTGTTAATGTGTTTATTCCATTTAATAAATGCATTCTTGCTTTTTCTTCAAAAACTAATTGTTTTGCCATATTATCACCTTTTTATTTATTTTTATTATTTTATTCCTGTTTTGCCAGAATATCTGATACCCCTAATATTAGGTATTCGTTTCCATCAATTTTCAATTCTTCTCCAGAGTATTTTTTGTAAAAAACAACATCTCCTTTTTTCAAAATTGTCTCTTTTGTTTTTCCAATTTCCTCTATTACACCTATTTGTGTTTTTTCTTTTGCACTATCTGGAATGTAAATTCCTCCTTTTGTTTTTTCTTCTTCTTTTTGTTTTCTCACCAAAACTTTATTTTCTAATGGTATTATATTCATTTTATCACCTTTTTATTCCTATACAATATATGAATGAGATAACTTTAAAAATATTTATATTGAATTGAGTTGATTAAAACTTTTCTTAATATAATTGAGAAAATTATTGGTTATTCTCTGTCCTTCTATTATGAATTTATCCCTTGTGTTTTCATATACTGTTTCATGCCATAGGCGCCTTGCCATTTCATAAAAAATATTTTGCTGTATAATATTGTCCTGTGGGTATTCTGTAAATATTCTTGGCTTTATTGATATATTTGCTTTTCCTCCTTTTGTTTTTTTATTTTCGTCGCCATTTAATGTGATATCAAATCTTAAATATGAATAAACATCCATTTGCTTTATTACCGTCCATTTTGAATTAAATATTTCTTTTTCTCCGCTATTATCTACTTCATATTTTACTTCCTGCACCCTGCCTTCCGGGATGCCGAAAATCATATTAAAAGAGGATGTTATTTTCTTATATAATCCAAATGGAGATTTCCCGTTATAGTGCAAAGAAGTGCCCTGATGCTCCATTTCATTTCCAAAAACATAATCCATCAAAACAATTTTTGTTCTTGCATAAACCATAATATATTATTTGTATATTAAATATTTTTAAATAAATGTAGTTTAATTTATTAGTTAATAACAATTTAATAATTGGGTTTAAAAATTATTTTTATGCAAATAATAAATCTGGATGAATATTCAAAAATAAATAATGCTGAAATTGATTATAAAATAAAATATCTGGCTAATTTAAAATCAAAACAATTCAGGGTTGCAGAGGGTTTTGTAATAACTAATGTTATTTCTATTTTTAATTTTGGGAAAATGCAGGCAAATGAATTTAACAAGTGTTTAAATGAATTAGAAAATACTGGCAAACACGATATTGAGTCAATAAATAATATTTCAAAAAAAATGAAATTGATTTTTGAAAATCTCCATATTCAAAATGAAAAATACAAAAACAATATTTACAATCATTGTGAAAACATTTTTTTGGACAAGTCAATGAATAATATTGGAGAGAAAATAAAGGACTTAATAATCACAGGAAGGAACAAAACAACTATTTTAAGACCCTTTGCATTTTATAAAAACCATTGTGAAGAAAACAATTATTGTTTTCCTGTCTTTGACTCTAAAAAGAAAATATGGAAAAATCAGGTTATAAATGCAATAAAACAAATTATTTTGTCTTTTTTTAATGTGCATTCTATTTATTATTGTAAGGTCAATTCAATAAGCATACGATATCTTAATTTTTCAATACTTGTTCAGGAATATTTGGATATTGACTCATTTGGCTCTATTTGCTTTAAAAATCCAGACACAAAAAATAATGAAATAATAATAGAGAGTTATTTTGACAAAGAAAATGTAAAAATAAAACATATTGATCTTTATAATTATAATAATTATTTTTCAAATAAAGCATCGCAAATCGAAGAAGAAAACCAGGAAAAAACAATTATTTCCCTTGCAACAAAGTGCTGTTCTGTCTTGGACAATAAAGATTTGATAATGGATTGGTTTTGCTCAAAAGGAAAAATATACATAAGCAATATAAGGGAAATAAGGTTTGCAAGCGATGATGTTTTAAACAAGAAAATAACTGCAACAGCAAAATTAGCACAGGACTTTAATCAGGATGATATCTTAATTGCTCAAAATTTTCAAAATAATGCTTTGTTTTTTTTCTCCAAAAGCCCTGCTGTTATTTTTGGCAATGTGGGCCAATTGTCAGATGCGGCAAGAATAGCAAGAGAAATGAAAATAAGATTTATAGATAAATTCCTGATTCATAAAAATAATATTACTCTTAATGAATTAATAAATAAAAAAATACAAATAGAATATCAAAAAATACAAATAGAAGACCTAGAAAATAATTTTTTTCCAAAAAGTCAAAATTTTGATGAAACTTTAGGTCAAAATTTATTATGCAAAAAATTCTTTTCCAAAACAATGATTAAAATCGACTCTCAATCAGGTGAAGAAGATATTGAGTATTTAAAGCAAAAGTCAAAATTCAATGATTATTATTTTTTGTTTGACAATGATATAAATGCAAATTCGCAATTATATCAATTATTTAATGAAAATAAAATCATCAGCCAGTATTATGAATTAAATAATTTAAAGGAAATTATATTATTTGATTTTAACAATAATGATCTTCCAAAAAATATTTTCATAAATACAGGCGTAATTCTTTTAGACATAAAAAACAAGAATATTAATATTAGTAGTTTAAACAAGATTTCAAAACTAATAATTGACTTTATAATTAAAAACAAACAAAAGAAAAAGAAAATAATTCTTGGTGTTGCGCCAAATGATTATGGAAAAGATATTTTAAAGCAAACAATTTTTTATGCTGACTTTTTGCTTGTATCTTTGAATGATTTGGATGAATTTGAAAAAATGCATAATTTGATATGCAATTATGAACAAGAATTTATATTCAATTATGTAAAAAACAAAATATGCAGCAGTGCATAAATTTTTCTCGTTCTGTTTTTTATTACATATTTGATGTTTTACTAATATATAATCCAAATATTAAAAACCACTCAAAAAAACTACAAGTTAAATAAAAGTGTTACTATATTGAATCAATAATTTTTCTCAATTCACTAATATTAGATATTTCATAATCATAATGTTTTGTTTTTGTTAGCTCTTTTGTTCCGTATTTGGCAAATATAGTAATGAATCCGAGTTTTTTTGCACCAACAATATCCTTTATTTGATTGTCTCCAACATATATACATTGATTTGGTTTTAAATTCAATTTTTTTATTGCATACAAAAACGGCTCTGGCGATGGCTTTGTTTTTTTTGTGTCATCAAAAGTTACAACAACATCAAAAAAATCTTGTAATTTTGCTGAGCAGAGGCGAATATACGCACGCATTCTTGGAGCATCAGAGACAATTGCAAGTTTTATGTTTTTCTTTATTAAATAAAGAAGGACAGATCGTGTGCCGGGATATGTTTCAAGATAAGCATTTTTTACCCTTCGATATGCAATAATTGCATTTGCAAGAATTTTATCTCTTCTTTCCTTCTCTGAAGTATTTTGGTTTATTATATCAGAAAATATATTACGATATTCATAGGTCTTTTCATTATATAATTTGTGAATTTTTTTTATTAGAATTTCTTTTTTTAAATTAATCCCGGCATCAATCATTGCATCTGCTGACTCTTCAATGCAGGCATTTTTGAATTTCATAAAATCAATCAGTGTATTATCAAGATCAAAAACAACTGCTTTTATCATATTGGTATTTGGTATTTATTTAGCTAATTCATAATAACCGAAAATTTTAAATTTTTTGTTCAATATTTCTGGCTATAAATTTGAATGAACTTATAGCAGAAAACGAAAAACTAAAAAAAGAAATGAAGAACTACGAGCAATAATTAAAGCTCGAGTAAAACAATATCTGAAGAATACTGTGGACACATTTTCATACCAAAGCACAACACAACACCATTAAAATGAAATTGGGCTTATATGATGGTTCTTGTAATATTGAAATTTATCAAAGGTGTTTTAAGGAAGACAACCTCTTTTTTAATTCTGGATTTGTACTTAAATTGACGCCTGTATCTGTGAACGCAATTGTAAGAAGAGTTTCAAAATCAGCAGAAAATAAATATGAAAACCTTAAAAACAGATATTGTTTGGGATCGTTAGAGTGCATATAATCACCTGTCTAAACAGAAGATCAAAGGATGAAAAAATATAGATATTTAACAAAAGAAATTAAAAAAGTAATTGCATATTATTCCAGATATGATGATTTACTCTCTGTTGCAAAATACATAAACAACAAGATAGAAAAGTGGTTTACCCGTAAGTAAAAAGTCAAATTTTTCTTGATTTTTTATGAAATTTAGCCAACTTGAAGAAAAAATTCAAAAGATTGAGTATTATTTCAAATCTTTTGATAATTGTCAGTAATCCACACATAAAAATTGCAAGGACAAAACATCTTCTAAAATTTAGTACGATGTTATTTTTTACATAGGGATTTTACAATAGGAACAATGCTCGAGTATGTACAAAGAGAAAGATGTTGGAAAAGTGTTTCAGAACACTAAAAAGGATATCTGACTTCTCGTCATTAAATACACAGAAAGACGAAGTAGTAAAGAGGATGGTTTTTATTATGGTTGCACTATTACTACGATTCAACTTTTGATATGATGCGATGCGCAAAACTTGAACAAAAATATAGCATTGAGACATGGCTTGAACTGGAGAAATAAAGAAAGTAAAACTGCAGAATAGGGATGCTGAGATGACTGAAGTGACGAAGAGGCAGAGAGATATATTGGGCTCTGGATTATGTGCCTAAATTATAGGAGGTCAAGTTAGAAGTACCGTCTAATTTGGTTATATCATAGGGATTGGTTTTTGATTTAAATTTTCTAACAAATTCTTTTATTAAATTATTTGTAAAAACAAAGTCATTTCTTTTTTTGTAGATTTTAAAAACTTCTGTTATAATCTCTTTTTTTGAAACCATTTATTATCATTTATATTGTTAATTTTTAAATAAATTTTTAAAATAAAAAAATAGTTTATTTACAATGAATAAAAACAAATGCAAAAAAAAAGCACAAATAATAATTTCTTTTATAATGGGGGTTGGTTTGTTTCTTTCAGTATGTTTTGCAATTATATTATTTTTTAATAATTCATCTGCAAAGTTTTTTGATCACTTAAATGAGTATAATAATGAATATATTTTTTCCTCATTTGTAAACAGAGTAATGGGTAATTTAAGCAAAGGAAATTTTATCATAAACAATAGTGTTTCTTATTTGTCAAACTGCGATTTGCTTAATCCAAACGATGCGTTAAATAAAGCAAAATATGATGAAATAGCGGGTTTATTTAAAGTAAAAAATTATTCATATAATATTAAAATAGATGAAGTTCCAATTATAATTACCACTACAAAAGAAGGCCAAAATTACACCGGAACTTTTTTATTGGAAGGAAAAATATATAATGCAATTGTTGAAAAAAAAACCAGTTATTATGATTGTGTTTATTTAGCTAATGGCACTTTTACAACAGGTCCCTTGTATAAAACAAATTCTACTTCTGTTTTTACAAAAAAAAGAATTTATATTGAAGAAATTGACAAAGAAGGGCAATTTGTAATAATAAAAAAAAATATTGCAAATTGCGGAAATTATATTAATGCTCTTGTTCCTTTTAAGCAAACAACAAAATACTTAACTTCAAATGATAATAATATTGTTTCTGTTGTATTGACGCTATGGTAAATAAACTTTTGCTTCCACAAGTCAAACTATAAGAAGTTAATTATATAATATACCACTAATGTTTCTCTAATTAGTTCTTATACATAATGCTTGGACAATCCTTTGCTGAACACATTGTAAAATAATTTTTCATTGTGAGTGTGTTTAGTTATCCATAACTAATCAGATATTTTAATATCAGGGCATCTTCTGGATGCACCA
>NJDR01000015.1 GCA_002254415.1 Candidatus Aenigmarchaeota archaeon ex4484_52 | reverse complement strand
CAGGGAACTCCTGCAAGCCCTGAAAATATTTTAAATGCATTTGAAGAGGCAAAACAAAGAATTAAGAAAAAAGAAAAGGAGATGAAAAAATAAAAAATAATTTTGTTTAGTTATTAGATTAAAAAAACAATGGAAACAAAATATATTTTTGTAATTGGAGGTGTAATGTCTTCTGTCGGCAAAGGAATCACAACAGCTTCTATTGGCAAAATTCTTCAAAGCAAGGGATACAAAGTTTGTCTGATTAAATGCGATATGTATATTAATATCGATGCCGGAACAATTAGGCCAACAGAGCACGGGGAAGTTTTTGTAGGAGAAGATGGAATTGAAGCAGATCAGGACTTGGGAAATTATGAAAGATTTACAGGCATTGCATCTACAAGAGACAATTATATTACAACAGGGCAAATATATAAGACTGTTATTGAAAGAGAAAGAAATTTAGAATATGATGGTGAAGATGTTGAAGTTGTGCCAGATATTCCAAATGAAATAATAAGAAGAATAAAGGAAGCATCTGCGAAAAAGAAAACTCAAATCACTATTATTGAAATTGGAGGAACAGTTGGAGAATACCAGAATTTATTGTTTTTAGAAGCAGCAAGAATGATGCATCTTCAAATGCCAAATAATGTTATTTTTATTTTGGTTAGTTATTTGCCAATACCAAAAAAAGTAGGCGAGATGAAAACAAAACCAACCCAATATGCGGCAAGATCCTTAAACTCGGCTGGCATTCAGGCAGATTTTATTCTTGCAAGAGCAGAAACAAAATTAGATGAAAAAAGAAAAAATAAATTATCTGTATTTTGCAATGTGCCAAAGGATTTTGTAATTTCCGCCCCGGATGTTGATTCTATTTACGAAGTGCCTATTAATTTTGAAAAAGAAAATTTAGGTAACAAAATATTAAAGAAATTTAATTTAGAGCAAAAGAAAAATAATTTAGATGACTGGAAGCAATTAATAACAAAATCAAAAAATGTAAAAAAACAAGTAGAAATTGCTATTGTTGGAAAATATTTTGCAACAGGTGATTTTGTTTTATCTGACTCTTATATTTCTGTAATAGAGGCAATAAAGCACGCATCATTTCAAAACAATATCAAGCCGAATTTAACTTGGATTAATTCGCAGGAATTTGAAGACGATATTGATTCAATAAAAAATTTGAATAATTATGATGCAATAATTGTGCCGGGTGGTTTTGGCAGTCGCGGAACAGAAGGAATTATTAGTGCAATAAAATATGCAAGGCAAAATAACATTCCTTTTTTAGGCCTGTGCTATGGAATGCAACTTGCAACAATTGAATTTGCAAGAAATGTAGCAGGCTTTAAGGATGCAAATTCAACAGAAATAGATCCAAACACAAAATATCCAGTGATTGATTTAATGCAAAAGCAAAGAAAAATATTGAAAAAAAACAATTATGGTGCAACAATGCGACTTGGAAATTATCCCTGCACATTAATAAATTCAACTCTTGCAAGAAAACTTTACAACAAAGAAAATATTTTAGAGAGGCACAGGCACAGATATGAATTTAATAATAATTATTTGGATTTATTTAAGCAAAAAGGACTAATAATTTCTGGAATAAATAAAATTCAAAATTTGGTTGAAATCATTGAAATAAAACAAAATAATTTTTTTGTTGCAACACAATTTCATCCAGAATTTAATTCCCGTCCTTTGCACCCCCATCCTTTATTTTTTGGATTGATTGAAGCTGCAATAAACAAACCTGCAAATTGCTGAGAAGGTATCAACCCAAACTTAAATACTTTTTTAGTATATAATTTTTATCTTAGAACCTTGTCTTTTGATATACTTTCTCATATTCTCCAACTATCTGCAATTTCTTTTGTAAGACAACAAAGATATTTGATATATTCTTGCTTAACAAGAATTTCCTTGTTTTTGTTAAATTCTTATAATCCAATCAAATGAGGATTAAATAGTAAAACAATTCCCAGTAAAATCATAATAAATCCCCCGATAAATTTTATTATTTTCATTTGCTCTTTTGTTATTTGTTTGCTTTTTAGTGTGTTGCCAAATATAATAATTATTGCAATCAAAGGCAGTACATAAATTAAATTGTAAAACAGCAAATATAGAAAATAAATCATTCTGTTTTCCAATACTTTTCTGCTTAATATTGCAACATAAATAATAGGAAAGCCAGCAGTGCATGGCAGTTCAACAAAAGATGTAAATATTGCCAAAACAACAGATGAAGTAATTAAAAGAGGCAAAGAGCCATTTTTAATTACCTGTTTCATTGCATTAATTTTTTTCATCAATGGTGCTTTGTGTCTGTCCTGTATCATTAGAGTAATTCCTTTCCTGTAAAAAAACAATTCTTTGCAGTTAATTAACCCGGCAATAATTGCCAGTAATCCAATTCCAATTCTCAATGAAGAAATAAATCCAATATATTTGAAAATATTGAGCCATGTAAGCATAAACAAAAAATAAAATAAATAAACAACCATAACAAACACCCCTCCTATAATAAAAATCCTTTTTTTGTTGTGCGATGCAGAAATAAGAAGGCCTAAAAGAAGTGTAAGAACAAACAAATTGCAGGGATTAAATCCATCAATTAAAGCAATAATAAAAGTAAAAACAGGCAAAGGCAAATCATAGCCAATTTGCTT
Source organism: Candidatus Aenigmarchaeota archaeon ex4484_52 (assembly GCA_002254415.1). Classification (GTDB taxonomy): domain Archaea; phylum EX4484-52; class EX4484-52; order EX4484-52; family EX4484-52; genus EX4484-52. The sequence continues at coordinate 7,013 of NJDR01000015.1, read as the reverse complement.
TATAAAATCACCAGAAATATTTTTTGCAAAAATAAAAAATCCAGCAATTAAAAGAATCGAAACAATTACAATCATCAAATTCTTTTGTTTTTCACTTAATTTATTTTTCCTGTATGTAATTAAAAGACAAAGAATTACAAAACCAAATATTATTTGCGAATAATTTGTTTTATTTTTTTCTTGTAAATTTTCGTCTTTATCATTGGTTTTAATATTCCACTGAAATATACTGTTATTTATTTTTACTGCATTTTCAAAATAAATTTCACCATTAGATATTTCAATTGCCCGCGGCTCTATTTTTTTATATTCAATTCTCTTTAAAACATTGTCAATATCATTTGTTGTCAAAAGTGTTTTTAATAATTCGTTATTTTGCTTGTCTTGTGTTCCTGGTATTAAAATCCTGTTTTTGCTCCATATATTTGGGTTTCCTTTTATGTTATTTAAATTTAATTTATCAAAATCAATAATCTCTCCATCAGGCATCGGGCATTTATTTGAATCTGCATTTTTTATATCATCTTTTATATTTAAAATTTCTGTTAATCCAAGTGCTGTATTGTTTTTATTGAATATTAAAAAAGGCACGCCCGGGCTTTGATCTTCTAAAATATAATTATTAAAATATTTTAGTGCCTCATTATAATTTGATTTTGAATTATTTGTTTTGTCTGGCTGGTGCAAATAAAACCAGTATTCTATTATTATCAAATCAGGATATTCTTGCAAAATTTCAGTAAATAAAGCACCATCTGTTTTAGCACAATTTGCGCATCCAATGCCTGTAATATAAATAGCACAATTTTTCTCTGAATTATCTGTATTTTGTGCAAATGCAAAATTTGAAGAAAATAATATTAACATTAAAAATAAAAGACCATAAAATAGTTTTTTTGTTTTTATTTTTTTTGTGTAATTCAACATCATAAATTAAAAATAAATCCAAATATTTAAAAATATTTTATTTTTAAAAATATATGAAAATAAATTTCAACTACATTTGTTTGTTCATTGTTTTTTTAATCTGTTTTTTTGTGTTTGCAAATTTAAATTTAGATGTTCAAATAAATACTTCTGCAATTGAAAACCTGACAAAAGCAAACACAACTTCGCTTTATAATTTTTCAATTAATTGGACAGAGCAAAATTTTACTAAACTTAATTTAACAATTCCACAGAAATTTACTTATATTGATAATTCAGTAAATAATAGTTTATATCCAAACTGGAATTGCTCAAATATTACTTCTAAAATTATTTATTGCTCAAATGTTAGTGCTAACAAAACAACATCCATTTATATTTGGTTTAATGCAACATCCCCTGTTGGTAATGAAACTGCTTATAATTTTTCTGTATTTGTTTTTAAAAATGCAACTACAAACGCAACACAAAATATTACAATTAAAAATGACGGAAACATTACCTTTATTGGAAATGAAAGCGGAGTTGTAAATGATACAATTATTCAAAACAGAAATATTACAATCCATGCTATTTGCCAGGATGATTTTTCAGGAATAAATAATAATTCTGTTCAACTGGTTTTGCTAAATTACGGAGATGGAAATATAAACAAAACATTCAATATGCGCAATATTTCAATTAATAATTTTTCTGCGGTATTTGACACAGGAAATTTAAATGACGGTGCTTATAATATTTCAATTAATGCAACAGATAAAATTGGAAATTATTATTTATATAATACATCCAAATATTTTAATGTAACGCCACAGCCAGATTTGATTGTTGAGATTGAGTGGAATTCAAGTTTTGGCGGTCAAAAACCATTTTCTCAAGGGGAAAATTATACAAATATTACTATAAATGTAACTGTTAAAAATAATGGGACTGCTGATGTTGTTAATTCAACGAATATTATATTTAAATGGGATACTACCAAATATACAAAAAATGAAACTCTAAATAAAACTTTATTAACTGCTGGCGGAACACAAAATTTTACTTATTTTATTCTTAGAAGTTCAACAAATACAAGCAATGGTTTGCACACCATTTATGTTAATTTAGATACTCAAAATAATCAAACAGAAAAAAATGAAGGCAATAATAAAAAAGAAGAAAAATTTCATATTGGCTATAATGTAACGGTTTTAAATATTACTCCAACAGGCGGTGTTTCTCCAGGGCAAAATATTTCTGTTAAATTGCAAGTGAAGTATGGAAATGGAAATAATGCAACTGATTTATCGAAAAATAATTTTACAATTCTTGATAAATGGAGTGATGAAAATTATGCTGATTTTAATCAAATAAAATCCTGTGAAGAAAAAAGTAACGGAATTTATATATTAAATTACACAGCAAATAATTCAATATATACTCTTCCAAAAAGAGTTGCAAAACAAGGAATTCATTATATTAGAGTTAAAGCGGAAAAAGGCAATTATTCTGGCTGGGACAATAATACAAACAATAATTATACAATTAATGCACCTAATTTGGTTGTATGGTTTGACAGCACAGAGACACTAACAAAAAACACAGAAAAAAGTTTTTATATAAAATACAAAAACAATGGAAATATAGCAATTAAAAATATTAGTATAAAAATACAGACAAACAGCAGCAATTTGAAAATGGCAACAGTCAGTGACGGAAGTTATAGTCAATCTTATGTTTGCAACCAAGACGAATCCTTAAGTAATTCAAATGGAGAAAAAAACTGTCTATTATATCTAAAAGGAACATCAACAGGAACATACAAATTAGAAGTTATTTATGCTTATGGTGCTTCAACTACTGATGGCACAAAATATAACAGCACATATTCGGACTATGAAATAATAGCTGTCTCAAATCCTTCTTCTGATCCTTCTTCTGATCCTTCTTCTGATCCCAATCCTGGATCTGACCCAGCAACCTACGAATGCACAGCAGATGCTAATTGCTCAAGCACTTATTTTTGCAATTCATCGCATAAATGCCAAAAAAGAATTTGTGCAGCAAATCAGTTAATTTCAAATCACAAATGCGTAACAATTACAATAAATACAATATACAATGAAACACTTTATTTGAAAAAAGGGCAAAATATTACGATGCCTTTTTACTTAAATTCAACAAAATATAAATTATCTGGTATTTTTTTAGAAGCAACAAAATCATCTGATTTTAACGGCACAATTACTATTGCTCCGTCTTCTGCAACATTGATTAAAAATAATTTAACGCGATTCAATATTACAATTTCAATGCCAAAAGAGGCAGAATTCAAAAAAGAATATTTAATAAATATTTCAATAAAAAAGAGCACAACCAAAATATTTGCAACAAAGCAGATAAAAATAATTGTAAAAGGAGATAATTCAACAAGACAATCCTTATTGAATGTTTTAAATCAATCTAAAACTACTTTTAATTTATTAAATGAAACACTAAATGAAATAAAAAATAAACTCAACGAGACACAATCAAATCAAAGCCAATTACAATTAAATAAAATACATATCTTGTTTGAAAATATTACTGCTTTAATTGAAAAAGAAGAATATATTGAAGCAGACAATAAAATTCAGGAATTGAATACTGAAATACAAAATTTAAATAATTCAATAAATGAATTTCATGATAAAGATAAAACCAAAGAAAAAAATCCAAATAAGAATTATTTGATAACCGGAATTATTGTAATTTTTGCCTCTGTTGGAATTCTTATATATTATATGTTTTTGCCTGATGAGAGTGGCTATACTTCCAAGGGCTATATCGAAAAAAGCGAAAAGCAGAAAATAAAAGAAAATATAAATAACTATGTAAAGAAATTTAAGAAATTATACAAGGAATTAAAAAAAATATTGCAAAAAAAGAAAACAAAAACAACGCAAAAGCATATGTATGATTATAAGAATAAAAAATGGGGACATCAAAAATAAATTCTGTTAAAAAAACACATCTGGATATCAAGGATTTGATTTTAATTTTATGCATTGACAGGGACAATGATATTGGAATCAAAATATCTAGACAAGGACCTATTGTTGGCAGAGAAGAAAATTTAAAAACCGCAGTTAATCTTGCGATAAAAGATCCGAGTGAGTCAGATGCAAATTGCATTTTTGGGGCAATAAAAGAATATGACAAGCAAATAAAAAAAAATGAAAATTGCCAGATACTTACTATTACAGGAGACAGGGATGTTGGAATAAAATCAGATAAATTAATTTTAAGGCAATTAGATGGATTTATAAATTCAACAAAATACAAAATTACTGAATGCTATGTAATATCTGATGGAGCAGAAGATGAGCAATTGCTTCCATTAATTAGAAGCAGAATTGAAATTGTCCAGTCAAAAAGGATTGTAATAAGCCAAAGCGTGCCTTTGGAGTCAATGTATTATACAATTATAAATTTTTCAAAGACAATTATAGAAGATCCAAAATTATCGCGTGTATTTCTTGGAATACCTGCAATTGTTTTGCTTATTTTTACTATTTTTGGCTCAGCCGGGTTTCGCCTGATTGTTGGATTAATTGGATTGTTTTTTTTGATTAAGGGCTTTTATCTTGAAACAGCAATTGAGTCAATGTATAATGAAATGAAAAATTCATTAAAGACAAGAAAATACTCCATATTATTATATCTTTGCTCTATTTCTTTGTTTGTAATAGGTGCATCTGGTGGATATTCTGCTGTGCAATCTGCACTTGCACCTGATATTATTGTCAAAAGTGCTATATTTATAAAATCATCTGCATTATTTTTCTTTTTGTCTGCAATTAGTGCAGGCATTGGACGAATTTTTTCAAAACAAAATTATAAAAAGAATTTTTTTCCTTTTTTGACATTTTCATCCTTGTGTTTTTCTGTAATTTATATTTTATACCAAATAAGCGTATTTTTAATTGACAATACAGTTGGGTATAACAAAATATTGATTGCAGTTGCAATTAGTGCATTATTGGTTGGAATAAGCATATTTCTTGAGAAGCACTTTAAATAACAATTGCAAATTAAAAGAGATAATATAACATCAGTTTTTAAAAAATATTGTTTAATAATTTATTAAAAAATAATACTATGAAATTGTTTTGGCAAGATGCAAGAGATTATGACAAAAATGTAATTACAACTGCACTTGAGAGTGGGGCAGATGCTATTTTTATAAAACAGGAAAATGAAAAAAAAATAAAAGAACTTGGATTAATAAAAACAATTTGCCAAAACGGCGACTTGAAAATAGGTAAGGATGTTGTTGAAATAGATATCAAAACAAAGCAAGATGAAATAAATGCAGCAAATCTTGGAAAATCAAAATATGTAATTGTAAGAGCAAAAAACTGGACAATAATTCCTTATGAGAATTTGATTGCAAGCGGTGCAAAAATAATTGCATTTGTCTCAAACAGTCAGGAAGCAAAAATAGCAATACAGACCCTTGAAAAAGGCGTCTCTGGTGTTCTTTTGCAAACAAAAAATTTAGATGAAATAAAAAAAACAGGAGTTATTTTAAAACAGCAAACAGAAAAAATGAATCTCGCAATTGCAAAAATTACAAAAATTAAATTACTTGGAATTGGAGATCGTGTTTGTGTTGATACATGCACAAATATGAAACAAGGACAAGGTATGCTTGTTGGAAATTCAAGCTCTGGAATGTTTTTAGTTCATAGCGAGTGTGTTGAAAATCCTTATGTTGATGCAAGACCTTTTAGAATAAATGCAGGTGCAATTCATGCTTATACAAGAATTCCAGAAAATAAGACAAAATATCTTTGCGAATTAAAATCAGGAGATAATTGCCTGATTGTTGATTTTTGCGGAAATATCCAGATTGCTGTTGTTGGAAGAGTAAAAATAGAAAAAAGGCCATTAATTTTAGTGGAAGCAAAAACAAAAAAAAACAAAAAAATTTCTTTAATACTTCAAAATGCAGAAACAATTCGCCTGACAAAACAAGATGGAAAGCCAGTTTCAATAATTAACTTAAAAACAGGAGATGAAGTAATAGGATTTGTTGAAAATGCTGGAAGGCATTTTGGAATGAAAATAACAGAAACAATAAATGAAAAATAATTTTGTATTAAATTAATAAAGTTATCTTATAATAAAAATAATATGTTTGAAATAATTAAAATAAAAGATAATATTTCTGTGCCACAACAATTCTTAAATTTAAATAAAGAAGAAAGAGTGTTAAATACTTTGCAGGACTTTTATGAAGATAAAATAATGCCGGATATTGGTGTTGTAATATCCATTATCAAGGTAAATTCTATTGAAGGCGGCTATATTAACATAGATGACCCAAAAATTCATTACACAACAAGTTTTGATGCACTTATTTTTATTCCGAAACTGCATCAAATAATAGAGGGCTATGTTGTGGATATTGTTGATTTTGGCGTATTTATTAGGTTTGGTCCAATAGATGCTCTTTGCCATATATCCCAAGTTGTTGATGGATATATTAATATTGACAAAAAAGCAAAAATAATTAGCATAAAAAATACTAAAAAACGACTCAAAATAGGAGATCTTGTCAGATGCAGAATTATTGGTGTAAGTTTAAACAAAAAAGAAATAAATAAGATTATCGTAACTATGCGCCAAAAAGGACTTGGTTGCATAGAGTGGATTGAGTCAGACAAAAAAGAAAAGGCGAAAGGAAAAAAATAATTCTCTTGATTAATTAAATGCTGTTCTTCTACTCCTGAAATTATTGCATAAACTAAAATTCCAAATCCAATAATAATCAGGGCATAATTTAATGACCATTCATAACAAAACCAATTACAAGATAAATAAATATTCGCATAAAACTCTCAATCATTGAATTGTTGAAATAATAGTTGTCCTGTGGCGTGATTCAATATATTTGTTTAAATAACTTTAGAATAGAGTTTTTCTTGTAATTCCAAATCTGGCGATAATCAAAATCAACAATATAGCAATCAGAATAGAATTATTTATTCCAAGCAAATAAACAAAAACCAGAAATTACACCACTCCACAGTAAATAATTTTTTTAGAGCCAAATATTT
>NJDR01000052.1 GCA_002254415.1 Candidatus Aenigmarchaeota archaeon ex4484_52 | reverse complement strand
TATTTTTATATTTTATAAACTATGAAATCTCGTATAAAGTTTATAAAATACGTAAAAAATCCTGTTGTATTTTATATAAATTTACAGGATTTTTTCTCGTTTACGAATTAAAAACAAAAATTGCTTCTGCCAAATAGGGTGCCAAATAATTTATTAAATATATGTTTGTAATAATCAATGTTATTATAAAAACAAAGCTGTTTATATCAATTCTTCCTATAAAAAAATAAGAAAACAAAATATTTGTAAAGCCATATATTAGAGTTGCAATCATAGCAATAATAAAAAAGCTAATTTCTAATTCAAACAAAATATTTGGAATAAAATAAAAAAACAAGATAATTGAAATATATCCTAAAATAGGCAAGCAAATCATATCTATTTTATGCTGTCCTCTCAAAATAGATCCAAAAATAGAGCCAATTGCTGTGAAAATTAACCCAAGAATTGGATTAACATAATAGCTAATAAAAATGCATGCAAAAGAGCCCAAATCAAAGCCAACAACAATTGGAAAAAATAATTGTATGATTTTTGACAAAGAGACGCCAATTGTAAGAATGCAAATCCAAAATAATGTTTTTGAAAAAAAAAAAGAAATAATTATAAAACAAAAAAATATTGCAAAAAATTTATATTTTGTATTAAGTTTTTTGAATTTTTCTAATTTGTCTGACAATTGAAGATTTTGTTTTTTGCTTGGCTTTAGAAAATCGGTTAATTTTGCATTATTTATTTTTTCATATTTTTGCTTTTTCTTATGTTTAATTTTTTTGCTTTTTGAAATAAAGAGTTTTATTAATTTTTTTATCATATTATTGTTATTTTACATTTATATTAATATTTATTAAATATAATTTATTGTGATAAAATATATTTTAGTATGCTAAAAAATACGATATTTGTCTTATGTCTTTTAGTTATTATTTTTTCATCCGAATGCACTCAATTAAATAAATTTACAAAAATAGGCGGCGTGACAGAGACTGGCTCTGGTATAAAAATAGAGTCATTTGAATTTAATCCAACAAAAATTGACAATAATATGAAAACAACTGCTTCTCTTGTTTTGAAAAATACTGGTGATTTTGATGCAAAAAATATCCAGATTATGTTTTTTGGACTAAGCGATGCACAATGGGATATTCTTCAAAGTGTGGGAAATGAAGATGTATCTCTTGATGAGCCAGTTTCATTTTCAACAATAAGAGCCCAAAACAAGCAGGAAAAAATACAATTGCAAACAAAACAAATTACATTAGTACTTCAAAATAGAGAAGAACTTGAAGAAGATATTGTTTACGATTATGACATTGTTGCAAGAATTTGCTATCCTTATGAGACAATTGCAAGATTCAAAATAGAGACAATTTCAGATGATGAATTTCTTATTTTGACAGAAGAAAATAAATTCAGGCAATATCCAATAACAGCTGAAGTATCAAAAGGCCCTCTTTTTGTGAAAATAACTTCAAAACAGCCCCAAGTAATATCAGGAGACGGCAAAGTTCATCTTAAAATGAAAATAACAAACATTGGCGGCGGCACTGTTGCAAAAACAAAGTCGTGCGAAAATATATTAAATCCAACAGAAAAGATTAATGAATTAGTGGCTAATTTAAATCACATTGAATTTAAAGGCGGCCAAGATTGTAATTTAGGACATATAAAAGATGATATTATTTATTTAAAAAAAGGAAAATCAAAAGAAATTGATGTTGTCTGCGAAGTAAAGTCAGAGAGCAAAAAAGAGCAAAAATAAAGGTAAGGGTTAAGGGAGTATCTGATTAGGTTTGATTCTAATATTACAAAGCAATGGACTTGGAAGATAAAATAACTTATGATTGCACAGATGACAGAAGAGATAAAGTAATTGTTTATGTAAATAATATTGGTTTATAAGAGACAAATAGAAAAACAGATTCTGAAATAACAGAGCTATGCGAAGGATGAGAATTTTTAATTGATGGTGCTAATTTACAGAGCACAAAAGTAAAACCATCCAAAAGCAAACAAGATTTTGATACTGATTATTCAGATCAATACAAAATAAAAGAAGAAGATCAAATTGAATAATATTTTTTATACACTATGTATTGCTTCTCCAAATGCTTTTATTTTATTTAATATATTGTTTCCATTTTCTAATTTGGTTCCAATGTGAATGCAATTTGCACCTGCTTTTATTAATTTGTGTGCCTGTTGTGGGGTTTTTACACCACCTGCAATAACAATAATTAAATCAGTGTTTTTTCTTATTGCAGATACTATTTCTGTGGGAATTGGTGATGGAGCACCAGAGCCGGACTCAAGTATTATAAATCGCATTCCAAAATATTGTGCTGCAAGTGCATAAGAGAGAGCAATATCTGGTTTATTTATTGGAATTAATTTTGCTTCTCCCACCCATCCAACTGTCTGGCCCGGCTCAAAGACCAGATAAGCTGTTGGCAATGGCTCAATATTGTATTTTTTAATAGTGTATGTCCCAAGAGCAGGTGCTTGTGTAATCCAATACGGATTTGATGAATTAAGAAGGGACATAAAATAAACACTATCTGTATATTTTGTCAGGTTTCCAACATTACCGGGAAATATATTTAAAGGAATATCTAAATTTTCTTTTATTTTTTTTGCAACAGCAGATAAATCCTCTCCTTCTGCTCCGATAGAACCGCCAATTAAAATAATGTCAGCACCGCCTTTTTTTAAGAATTCTGCAATTTTATATGTTTTTTCTTTGCAATATTTACAAGGATCTATAAGACCCATAAAAACACCTTTTCCTTGATTAATTATGTCTCTAATATATGCCTCAACTTTTCCTTTGTAATTGAACATAAAATAAAATATATTTTACTTATACACTTAATTTTTTAAATATATTAAATTATAAATATAATTTGAGGGATAAATATGGAAAATACAACATTGACAAAAAAATATATACAAAAAAATATTTTGCAAAATATAAGATTAGATAAAAGAAAATTGGATGAATACAGAAACATTGAGGTAAAAATAAATGAAATAACAAATGCACTTGGATCTTGTAGGTTAAAATTAGGAAATACAGAGGTCTTGTGCGGAATAAAAGAAGAAATAGGCGTGCCTTTTGATGATACGCCGGACAAGGGAATTTTGATTACATCTGTTGAATATATGCCGCTTGCGGACTTTGATTTTGAGACAGGAAGGCCTGATGAAACCGCTGTTGAAATAAGCAGAGTTGTAGATAGAGGTATTAGAGAATCAAATTGTATTGATTTGAAGGAATTGTGCATTACAAAGGGAGAAGAAGTGTGGAAAATATATATTGACTGCTATGTGCTGAATTTTGATGGCAATTTAATTGATGCATGTTTATTGGCATCGGCAATTGCACTTAAAAACGCAAAAATGCCGCAAAAAGAAGAAACAAAAAAAGAAAAAATATTTCCGTTAATTGATTTTCCTGTTTCAATAACAATACGCAAACACAAAAACAAATTAATATTAGATGCTACAAAAGATGAAGAATCTGTTTTTAATACACGCCTCACAATAATATTTACAAAAAAAGGAAATATTTGTGCAATGCAAAAAGGAGAATGTGATGGATTTACACAAGAAGAAATAAATAATTGCCTTGATATGGCTTTGAAAAAGCAAAAACAATTAAGAAATACTTTTGATTCTTAATCTATGTTTGATATTATTATTGGAAGAGATGAAGAAGACAAAAAGAAATTTAAAGACACTGGCTGTGGAGTAATTGCAAAACATTTTGTTGGCAGCAAAGGAGAAGCACATCTTACAAACCCGGTAAAGCTTGATTTGACAAGACCGCATATTGTTGGTTTATTTGGAAAAAGAGGACAGGGAAAATCATTTTCTATGGGAACTATTGCAGAAGAATTAATGCTATTGCCAGATAGTATTAGATTTAATTTAGGAACAATAATGATTGACACAATGGGGATTTTTTGGTCAATGAAAAAGCCAAATGAAAAAGATGTTCATTTATTATCTCAGTGGGATATGTATCCGAGAGGATTTGATGTAAATATTTGCATTCCAGAAGGACAGCAAGAAATATATCATAAAGAAGGCATTGAATTTGACACAACCTTTGCATTTGCACCAAAGGACCTGGATTTGGGCTCATGGGCATTGAGTTTTAATATTGACTTAGATAGTGAAATGGGTATTGTTTTGACAAAAGTAATTAGAGAAGCAAATGAATTTGATATGCTCTATACTTTGGATGATTTAATAGAAATTACAAAAGAGCAAAAAGCAACTGGATTTGTAAAAGAGGCATTGATTAACAGATTTTTAGTGGCAAAGGACTGGGGGATTTTTAAAGAAGGAAAAGAGTCGGGCACTTCTATTTATGATTTGGTAATCCCGGGAAGAGTTAGCATTGTTGATATAAGCCGTTTTAAACTTGCAGTGAGCAGTGAAGGAGGTTGGTCTGTTAAGGCACTGGTTGTTGCTTTACTTGCAAGAATAATCCTGCAGGAGAGAATAAGATCAAGGCGTCTGGAAGAATTAGAGGAAATGGAAGGAAAATTTGTCGGGAAAAAACTGCCGATTACATGGATGCTTATTGATGAGGCACACCAGTTTTTGCCAAGGGTTGGAATGACACCTGCATCTTTGCCGCTTTTGCAGTGGGTAAAAATCGGAAGAGAGCCGGGCGTCTCTTTGCTGCTTGCAACGCAGATGCCAAACAAATTACACGAAGAGGCGGTCTCTCAATGCGATGTGCTTATTTCACATCGACTGACTTCAAAAAAAGATATTGACGCACTATCAGATATAATGCAGACCTATTTAAGATTCGGGATTGCAGATTATTTTGAAAATCTCCCTCGCCTCAAAGGTGCAGCAATAATTCTTGATGACAATTCTGAACACTTATATGCAATGAGAATGAGGCCAAGAATGAGCTGGCATGCCGGCGGCAGTCCTATTGCAATTAAAAAAACAGAATAATTTGTTAAGCTAAATAAAACATCTGTTGAAAAGCCAAAATTAATAAAGAATCAATATTCTATTATGTATATAGAAGAGGGAATTTTCTTTAATCACGAAAAACTGAAAATCATCTGTGAA
>NJDR01000014.1 GCA_002254415.1 Candidatus Aenigmarchaeota archaeon ex4484_52 | reverse complement strand
CACTTTTCCATATTTGCTTTATTGGGTTTAAATCAGGTGAATAAGGCAGTAAAAACAACAGCAGAATATTTCTGCTTTTTGTAAATTCTATTGTTTTTTTTGCTTTGTGAGAACTGAAATTATCAATTATTGCAATAATAAGTTCTTTAGCATTATATTCTCTTATTGTTTGCAGAAATTCACAAACAGATTCTTTTGTGGATTTTTTTTAAAATCTACAACATTTTTACCGTTTGCTGCATAAAACCCAAATATTTAGATGCTTCATCAATTAATCCAAGAATATAATTATTTTTCTTGTTTTTTGTTGCCTCATTAATGCTTCTCTTTAATATTTCTTTTGCATTGTCGGTTGCATGTAGTCCTTTGGATATGGTTGTCTGCCACCACCAAAATTAGTGTTTTTTTAGAAATAATATTTTATGTAGTCCTATATAAGTATTTATAGTTTTCATTTATAAAATTATGGCTCATACTATAATATTAAAAAATAATAAAATTTAAAATTGACAATAAAATTTTTGAAAAATTTCCTGAATTGATTATATGGTTTGTGGTTGCAAAAGGAATTAACAACAAAGGAATAAACAATGAAATTATAAATTTAATTAAAGATGAAGAAAGAAAAATAAAAGATAAATAATAATAATAATAATAATAATAATAATAATATGAAAACAATAAACAACAAATTATTTTTATGTGATGTGTCAGCAGAGGAATTAATAAAAAAATTTGGAAGCCCTTTGTATGTGTATGAAGAGGACAAAATAATAGAGCAATACAATAAATTAAAAAATGCAATTAAATATCCAAAAACAAAAATATATTATGCAGCAAAAGCAAATACAAATATTGAGATTTTAAAACTATTAAACAATCAGGGTTGTTGTATTGATGCTGTAAGTCCAGAGGAAATATTTTTAAGTAAATATGCTGGCTTTGAAACGAAAAATATATTATTTACAGGAAATAATGCAACACCAGAGGACTTTAAATATTGCATTAAAAATAATATTTTGGTAAATATTGGATCAATTGCACAAATAGAGATTTACGGAAAATTAAATCCAAATTCAAAAATATCTATTCGCATTAACCCGGATGTTGGTGCTGGGCATCATGACCATTGTATAACAGGTGGTCCTAATTCAAAATTTGGAATTTATTTTGACAAAATTAGCGAAATTAAAAAAGCAGTTGAAAAATATAATTTAAAAATAATAGGCATTCATCAGCATATTGGCTCTGGCATTCTTGACACATCAAAATTTCTGCTTGCTATGGATGTTTTGCTAAGCGCAGCAAAAGAATTTGATGATTTAGAGTTTATTGATTTTGGTGGCGGAATCGGAGTTCCATATAGACCAGAAGAAAAACAACTAGCCATTAAAGAATTTGGAAAGGCAATTACAGAAAAATTCAGTAATTTTTGTCAAAATTATGGAAAGGAATTATATTTGTATTTAGAGCCCGGAAGATTCATTGTGGCAGAGGCGGGTTTTCTTTTAGCAAGAATTGTAAATAAAAAATCAACTCCAAAACATAATTTTGTAGGTATTGACACAGGATTTAATCATTTGATTAGACCTGCAATGTATGGCTGCTATCACTCTATTTTAAATGCAAGCAATATGAATACAAAGGAAAAAGAAAAACTTGTTGTAGCTGGAAATGTGTGTGAGAGCGGAGATGTATTTACTCAAAATGAAGATGGAATTGAAGACAGAGTTTTGCCTAAAACTCAAATTGGTGATATTTTCGCTATTTTAAATGCAGGTGCTTATGGATTTTCAATGGCATCAAATTATAATTCAAGGCGACTTCCGGCTGAGATTTTGGTAAAAAATTCAAATCCAAGAATAATTAGAAAAAGGCAAACTTTTGAGGATTTGATATGAAAAAGAAAAATATAATTGTATTTAATGATTCCAATAAATAGATTCAGCAAAAATCAGATTCAGGTTATATCAATAACAGGAAAAGAAATCAGAACGACAGAGGGCTACTAGCAGTTAATTACCTAAAAAAACATCCAATAATTAAGAATAGAGAAAAGAGGTTAAGACATTAGCAAACATAGATGAAATTAGAAAAAGCAAGAAGATAATATGCGAAGAAACAGAGGAAGGGTTTCTAATAAAAAAAGACATAAAACAGGTGAAGTTGTTGGATTTGAAAAATTTAATGTTTTGCCAAAAGGTGCATTAATACCTGAAAACAAATTTACGGTAAAAGAATCAAATTTGATATGAAAATAAAATTTACAAAAATGCAGGGTCTTGGCAATGATTATATTTTTATCAATTGTTTTAATCAGGATTTGCAAAATATTGATATTCCTGATTTAGCAAAAAAAATGAGCAACAGGCATTTTGGTATTGGCTCTGACGGCCTTGTTTTGATAATGCCTTCAAAAACCACTGATGCAAAAATGCGGATTTTTAATACAGATGGAAGCGAAGCCCAGATGTGCGGAAATGCAATAAGATGTATGGCAAAATATTTATATGATAAAAATATTGTAAAAAAACAAAACACAAATATTGAAACTTTGAGCGGAATAAAAAAAATACAAATAATTATGAAGGAAAAAGAAAAATTTACGGCAAAAGTAAATATGGGAAAACCAATAATAGATGCAAAAAAAATTCCAGCAATTTTTAACAAAGAAAAAATAATTGATGAGGTAATTTCCGTCAATGATGAGATTAAGGTAAATATTACTTGCGTTTCAATGGGCAATCCACATTGTATTGTTTTTGTTGATGATGTAAATTTTGTTGCATTTGATAGATTTGGAAATTTGCTGGAAAATCATAAAATGTTTCCAGAAAGGACAAATGTTGAGTTTGTAAATGTTGTAGATGCAAGTCAAATACAAATGAGAGTTTGGGAAAGAGGAGTTGGCCAAACACTTGCCTGCGGAACAGGTGCGTGTGCCTCTGTTGTTGCTTGTGTATTAAACAATAAAACAAATAGAAATATTGATGTTATCTTAAAAGGAGGGATTTTAAATATAAACTGGGATGAAAAAGATAATTGCGTTTATATGACAGGACCTGCTGAATTTGTATTTGAGGGCGAGTGGAATTTATAATTTTATTTGTTAAATAATTTCTAATGGCAACAAAACATAATCAATAATAGGGATTCTATGAGTATAAAAAAAATACTTGATGGAAGTATCTACTTGACAGTAACTTCGCCACCTTATTTTATGCTCTATTTGGATTAAAGGACTATGCAAGGACTATAAGCAGCATGGGCGTCTTCAAAAGTTGTCAAAGAATTATTTAGAGTATGGCAGATGGCAGGATTTTTGTTCTAAATATTGATGATATGCTAATAGATGGAGAAATATCCAATTGTTGCTGATACCACTAAAATATTTTAAGAAGCAGGTTTTAGATACGGGACAGAATTATCTGGAAAAAACCAGAAAGTTATTTAAGAATAAGCAGGTGTAGGGGTGTCCTTTTGCAAAATTCTTATCTAATGTATTTTTATCCAGACAACATTTGAAAGTATAATTATTTTTCAAAAAGGAAACTTACAATCCCTCTTATTTTCTTTTGTTTAGCTTCTTCATATAGAATGAAGAATCAATATTTATAAAGTAAACTTATTTTAGGATAGTACACAATTATGATTTAATTGTTTGTATGCTCTCTTGCTTCTAAACCTCAATCTGATGACAACACAAGAGTATGAAGCACTTATTTTTCATTTGCTCACATCTTTCTTTAGATGAAGAAGGATAAATATCTACAACCTATACATTATATGAATATATGTCAAACCTTAATAAAATTTAAAAATCATTTAAAAAATTATATTATAATAAAGTATTATGTTGGAAATTTTAACTACAATGAACTGGGACTTAGGAAGGTTATCCTTTCGTTCCGATTTGTCTTTAATCATAAGAACAATAGTACATTTTGCTATTATTTTAATTATTTGTAATATATTTGGAGGTTTAATGGATTTAACTGATCTAAGATTGTTATTATTTTTAATAACAACATTATTTTTTGCAAATTTTAAACCTTATTTATGATGATACAACAAGAAAAAACAAATGATAAACAAGATGAAGAAATAAAACTGGACACAATTGCAGGCATTGGGCCCAAAACAGCAGAAAAATTAAAAGGGACCGGCTATGGAGATGTGATGGCAATTGCAACTGCAAGTGCAAGTGAAATTAGCACTGTCTGCGATATTGGTGTTCAAACAGCAAATAAAATTATTGCATCAGCAAGAGAAATGCTAAATATGGGGTATGAGACCGGTTTAGAAGTGCTTGAAAAAAGAAAAAAAATAATTAAATTAACAACTGCAAGCAATAGTTTTGATGAACTTCTAGGGGGTGGATTTGAGAGTGGTTCAATTATAGAATGCTATGGTGCATTTGGTTCTGCAAAAACGCAACTTGCACATCAATTAGCTGTAAATGTTCAATTGCCAATAGACAAAGGCGGTGCTAATGGCGGATGTCTTTATATTGACACAGAGCATACATTTAGGCCTGAGCGAATAATAGAGATGGCAAAGGCAAAATCAATGGACGAAAAAAAGATACTTGAAAATATATTTATTGGAAAAGCATATAATAGCGATCATCAGATTTTGCTTGTTGAAAAAGCAAAAGATATGATAAAAGAAAAAAACATCAAATTAATAATTGTGGATTCACTAATGAGCCATTTTAGATCTGACTATGTTGGAAGAGGAAGTTTGTCTGATCGCCAGCAAAAATTAAACAAACACCTGCATACTTTATCTAAACTTGCAGATAGATTTAATTTAGTTGTTTATATTACAAATCAGGTAATGTCAAAACCAGATATGTTATTTGGAGACCCAACCCAGGCAGTAGGCGGACATGTCTTGCATCATGCCGCAACATTTAGAATTTATTTGAGAAAAAGCAAAGGCGAGACAAGAATCGCAAAACTTGTTGATAGTCCAAATTTGCCTGATGGCGAAATTCTTTACAAAATAACCAATAATGGTATTGAAGATATGTAGATATAATAAATTTTTGATGATTTTTTTAAAGCATATTATTATATTTATTTATCAATGAAAACAAAAGATAACAAAATTTTAGGAATTGTAATTGACTGCGACTATATTATTGAAGATAACAAGCCAATAATCAGATTGTTTTTGAAAAGCATAAAATCAAAAAAAAATTATATTTTATATGATGATAATTTTTGTCCGTATTTTTATGCTGTTCCATACAAGCACTTAACAAAAGATCAATTATTTTTGCTCAAAAAAAAGATTGAATTATTTGAAGAGGAAAATATAAATGAAATATTAAAAATAAAGTCAGTAATTGAAGAGGAAAAATTTATTGGCTTGGAAAAAAGACAGGTTCTAAAAATAAAGTGTTTTATTCCAAAACATATTCCAATAATAAAATCATATCTGGAAAAATATGAAGAAATAGAATTTTTGCGGGAATTTGATATTTTATATTATAAAAGATATTTGATTAACAACAATATAAAGGCATTTGAGAACACAATTTTTAAAATTCAACACAAGAAAAAAAATAAAAAACGATTATTTATTGAATCAATAGAAATTCCAAAGCAAGACAAGATTGTTAGTTTTGATGATTTTAAATGGCTTGCTTTTGATTTAGAGACAATTGAAGAAAAAGGAAAAACAAAAATAATATTGGCAAGCATTTTAACAAATAATGGATTTAAATCAGTAATTTCTTATTGTCCAAATAAATTTGAGCACTCAGTTATTGTTGAAAATGAAAAAGAACTAATTAAAGAAATGACAAAAACAATTAAAGCACAAAGACCGGATTTTATTTTAACATACAACGGCGATGAATTTGATTTTAAGGTAATCTTAGATCGTGCAAGATTATATAATTTAAAACTTGACTGGGGGCAAAATAATGCGTGCTTTTGCAATTTAACAACTGGAATAAAATCAAAGGCACATTGCTTTGGAATTGTGCATATTGATATTTATAAATTTGTTGCCTCAATTATGCGCGGAACTATTAAGTCAGATACATTAAAATTAAATAATATTGCAAAAGAATTATTAGGAATTGGAAAAAAAGATGTTTCATATTCTGACATAAAACAGGCCTATGATACAAAAACAAATTTTGAAAAAATTGCTGATTATTGCTTGCAGGACTCTTTTTTAACACTTGAATTAGGAAAATATATTTTTGCAAATCTTGCATCTCTGTGCAATTTAACAAACCAGATTGCATTTGATGTTTCAAGATTAAGCTATGGAAATCTTGTAGAATCTTTTGCAATTAAAAAATCATTTCAAAAAAACATACTTGTGCCAAATAAGCCAAGTCAGGAAGAAATAATAAAAAGAAAGCAATTGGGAATATTTAAAGGGGCATTTGTATTTGAGCCAAAGCCGGGAATAAAAAAAAATATTGTTTTATTTGATTTCAGATCTTTATATCCTACAATTATTATTACGCATAATATTGACCCTTTTTCCATAAATTGCCAGTGCTGTAAAAATATTAAAAACAAAAAAAACAAGGCACCTGATTATGATTTTTATTTTTGTGAAAAAAAAACCGGTTTTATTCCAAATATTTTACTTTCTCTTATTGAAAAAAGAATAAAAATAAAAAAGCAAATGAAAAAAATATCCAATAGTAGCAACAATACGCAAATATATAAAATGCTTGATGGAAGGCAATATGCATTGAAAATTATTGCAAATGCTTTTTATGGATATATGGGCTTCGCTGTTTCAAGATATTATGACAGGCGGTGTGGAGCATCAACTACGAGTTTTGGTAGATATTACATACACAGGGTAATTGACGAGGCAGAAAAAAACAATTTCAAAGTAATTTATGGAGACACTGATTCTGTATTTTTATCAATGCCAAAAAAAAACGAGAAAAAACTTTTTGAATTTTTGGATTATATAAATAATAATCTTCCTGGAATTATGTATTTGGAATATGAGGGATTTTTCAAGAGAGGCATATTCGCACGCAAAAAACAAGGAACAGGAGGTGCTAAAAAAAGATATGCACTTATAGATGAGACAGGAAAAATAACAATCAAGGGCTTTGAAAAAGTGAGGCGAGACTGGTCTGTTTTGGCAAAAGAGACACAAAAAAAAATACTTGAATATATTTTAAACAATAAAATACAAAATGCAAAAGAATATATCAGGCAAATAGTGAATGACTTAAAAAATAAAGAAATAGATATTAATCAATTGTCAATAAATACAAACCTGAGAAAAAACATTAATTCCTATGATCAAAGGGCACCGCATATATTGGCAGCAAAAAAAGCAATTTTGCGCGGTATGAAATTTAAAAAAGGAGACAATATTAATTACATTATTACTGAAAAAGGAAATTCAATTTCTGACAAAGCTCAATTAGCAGAATTTGCCAAAAATTATGATGCAAATTATTATATAAATAATCAAATTATTCCATCAGTTATGAGAATATTTGAGGCAGTTGGAGTTGATAAATTTGGTTTAATTGATAATCAAAAACAAAAAAATATTTTTGAATATTCATAATAAAATTAATGAATTTTATTCTCTCTTTAAATTTTTACCACAAATAGGGCATTTAATTGTTGAACATGGAATTCCTTTTTTATGCTTTTGCCTGTGTTTGCATTTTGGACAAACGCAATAACCTTCTGGTCCTTTTCCTTTTCTTTGCCATCCAAATCCCTTTTCAAATGTTTTTGAAAAAATGTTCATTGGCTTAAAAAAATTATTTGTAATATTATGGCTATTTATCTGAATTGCCACATATTCAAGATTTTTTATTTTATCTATTAATATTTCTCTTAATTTATTTGATATTTTTATTGCTTCTTCTACATTTAATTTATTAGATATTACTATCTCAATGTCAGCAGTTATTGCAAAAGCTTTTTTCTGTGTTTTTAATTCAGAGATTTTTATGTTTTGCTCTTTTGCAATATTTTTTATTTTTGACTCTATTTCTTCTCCAGCAGAGACATCCAACAAAGAATCAGTTGCTTGCTTTCCCAATGAAATTGACTCTTTAATTATATATATTCCAATTAATAATGCAATTAATGAATCTACATAAATCCAGTATTTGCTCAAATACAATCCAAATAAAACAGCTACGGACATATAAACATCAATTCTTGAATGAATTCCATCTGAAACTAAGCTTATTGAATTTTCTTTTTTTCCATATCTGATTTTTAATCTTGCCATAAATTCATTTATTATTGCAGAAAAAATCATAATTCCAAATGCAAAATAGCTTAATTTTGATTCCGGATGTGATAAAAACCCATTATATGCATTATAAATAATTCCAGCACCTGTTGTAAATAACATTATGGTGATAATAAGTCCTGCTAAAACTTCAAATTTATAATAGCCATAAGGGTGTTTTTTATCAACTGGCTTTTTTGCTATTTTTATTCCAATCAAACTTATTAATGAAGATAAAACATCAATCCCTGAATGAATGCCTTCTGCTAAAATTGATGCAGAATTTGATAAAATGCCAATTAAAATTTTTCCAACAGCCAATAATAGATTTACAAATATTGATATTAGTGCTATTTTTTCTTTCATATTAAAATATAAAATAATGTGATATTTATATTTTTATAATTTAAAGCATATGCAAAATAAAAACAAGGATTTTTCAATAAATATCGGAAGAGCAGTTGGAAATGAATTAGAGCAATATTTTTTGAAAGCAAACAAAAGAATTTGGATAATTTGCCCGTGGATAAGCAAAAGATATTCTAAATTGATTTTAGACAAGCACGAGAAAGGAGTTGATGTACGCCTTATTACAACAACAAGCTACAAAAATAAAAGTCATTTAAATTCATTACTGGATTTGATTGAGCAAAAAACAATTGACAATAATATTGAGCAAAAAATTTTTTCCATAATTAAGCAGAACAAAAAAACAATTTTTGCAATTATTCTATTTATGCTGTTATTATTGATTTTCACAGATAATTTTATAATCAGGATTTTATTGCTTTTTTGTGGCTTGGGAATGATATTGTATTTTAAGTTTTCAAAAAAAATAAGTAATAAATATTTTTATAAGGCAAAAATAAAATTAAAAATATGCAAAACGCAATATGCAGACCATAATAGAAATGATTTTATTCATTCAAAGATTTTTATAATTGATGATATTTGTGCAATTGGCTCTGTTAATTTAACAGATGCAGGGATGTTCAAAAATTATGAAACACTGGTAATTTTCAAAAGCAAAAAAATTTTAGAAAAAATTAAAGGAGAATTTAATTTGGTTTGGTCAAATCCCCTGTTAGATGAAAAAAATATACAGGAAGTAGGGGATTTGTATTTTAAAAAATAAATTTTTACCAAACAAAAGGAATAAACATATATTTTGTCTTTTTGCAATATTGAATATATTCTGGGTTAGCCATTAAATGTAGCTCTTCTGTAATTGCTCTTAAATAATATATTATTGACCAAACAGACATTGTAATGAATACATAAATATTTATTACAGGACTTGTTGTAATCCACTAAGCGAGATTTTTTTGAGATATATGCTGGATGCCTTATATATTTGTAAGCCCCCTTATAACAATACCTCTATTTGTCAAATTAAAACACTTATAAACAGAGGATAGCAAATTAGTGCAACTGCCCAGCCAAGTAAAGTCAGCTCAACAGATTTTATTTTATTTTTCAAAAAACGCGCCTCAACATATAACCGAATGCAAAAAACGCAACATCCACTAAAAAAATAAAAGATAGCATAAGTGCATATCCAGAATATGTTATTGCCTCTAAATTAGTTAAATCAGCAATATTTTTTATTTTTCCAAAAAATGAATTGTAATTGCCGATAAGAAAATTCAGCATTATTGGCAGATAAAATAATTTGACAATCATAAACAAAATTGCAGTTTTTTCCTGTTTTCTAAATTTTGGCGGTCTAATGTTTATTATTGCTAAAATTGCTCTTTTTAGTGATTTAATTATTATTGCTGGCTTGTGCTCATCAAGATTCTTTTTTGAATTGAAAAAAAAACATAAAAGGAGTGATTATTAAATAAGCAATATAGAAAAAAATTAATATTTCTTTTGTTGAATCTTTCAAAAAAGAAGAATAATAATTATTTGTCAAATAAATAAGCCAAAACCATAGAGTATTGTACCATAAAAATAGTGCTGTATTGTGGAATACAAATTTTTTCTTGAAAACATATTTCATTTATCAAGCACAATTCTTGCATCACACACAACTGCTTCTTTTTCATTAACAATTACAGGGTTGAAATCCATTTCTACGATATTTTCACATTCAAACATTTTTGATATTTTCAAAATCAAATCAATTAGTTTTTGCTTATTTGTTTTTATATTTCTAAAATTTCCTAGTATTTTTTTTGCCTTTATTTCATTGATTAATTCAAAGGCATCTTTTTTTGTCAAAGGCACAAGGCGAAAAGAAACATCATTTAATAATTCAACAAAAATGCCGCCTAATCCAAACATAATTGTTTTTCCAAATTGCGGATCTAATTTTCCGCCAATAATTACTTCTGTTCCTTGTTTTTGCTCTTCTATTAAAATTCCATCTATCTTTGGTTTATGTTTATTTTGTTTTGATTTAAAAAATATATCAGCATTTGCCAAAAGTTTATTATATTTTTCTTCCAGATCTTTCTCATTTAATACACCTGTAAAAACTCCTTTTGCCTCTGTTTTGTGTAGAATATTATTTGAAATTATTTTCATCACAACAGGATATTTTATTTTTTTGGCATATTTTTTTGCTAAAAATATGTCTGTTGCAATATTATGCTTTGGAATATCAATATTGTATTTTTTCAAAAATTTATAACATTCAAATTCTGTTAATTTCATTTTTTTTCATTAGACCTGTTGCTATATAACAGCCCATAGAAACTAATATCTCTTATAATTATTCTTTGTGAATAATTATTTAAATCCTAAATGATAATTCTTTTTTATATTCTGCCCTTTGCTTTTTCAGCTTCGAGTATTTTATTTATTGCATAAATATAAGATGCATCCCTAAATGAAATATTTTGCTTTTTTACATAATTTTCAAAAATATTATTAAAGGCATTTTTCATTCTTTTATTTAGCTTTTTTAAGACCTTTTTTTCACTCCACTGAACTCCTTGAAGATTTTGCTTCCATTCAAAATAAGAGACACTCACCCCTCCCGCATTGACAAGAATATCCGGAATTATAATTGTATTTTGCTTTTCTAAAATTTCTTCTGCTTTGTTTGTGATTGGTCCGTTTGCAAGTTCAAATATCATTTTTGCCTTAATTCTGTCAGCATTTTCTGTATTAATTACATTTTCAATAGCAGATGGAATTAATAAATCTACATTTAGTTCTAATAATTCTTCATTGGATTTTTTTTTGCCTTCTTCAAAATTAATGACAGAGCCAGTTGCAATTTTGTGTTTTATCAGATTTTTTATATTTAGTCCATCGAAATTGCAAATTCCTCCTTTGCTGTCACTTACTGCAACTATGTTGTATTTATTTTCAAATAATATTCTTGCAATATGACTTCCTGCATTTCCAAAACCCTGTATTGCTATTTTTGTTTTTGAAATATCCAAATTATATTTTTTTACTGCTTCTTCAATTATATAAAAACACCCCAAAGCTGTTGAAAATTCTCTAATATGGCTGCCTCCTATTGATAGTGGCTTTCCGGTAATAATTCCGGGAATATGCTGTGCTTTTATTTTATTATATTCATCCATCATCCAGCCCATTATTCTTGGATTTGTATAAACATCAGGAGCAGGAATATCAATTGCAGGACCGACAAACATATGAATCTGCCTTATAAATTCACGGCTTACATTCTCTAAATCCATTTCAGTAAATTTCTTTACATCTATTGCAATGCCGCCCTTTGCACCTCCATAGGGCAAATCCAATAGTGCATTTTTCAATGTCATCCAAAGAGCAAGTGCATTTACTTCTGACAAATCCACATTTGGATGAAATCTTATTCCTCCTTTTGTAGGACCAAGGGCATCATTATACTGGACTCTGTATCCGTTAAAAATTTTCAGTCCTTTGCTTGTCTTAACTGGAAAATTAACAATCGTTGTTTTTTTTGGATGTTCCAGAATTTCAACATCTTCTTGCTTCACATTTGCTTTTTTTGCAATATTTTTTAGTCGGTTTATTGCATCTTCAAATACATTTATTTTATTCATATTAACACCTTTATTTTTATTGTAAATAAACTTTAAAAATTTGAGACAACTCTTTTTTATTCTTACTATTGATGGGTATTTTGCAATTTAATTTTTTTGAAAGATTTTTAGCAAAATAAGTGCTATCATCGTCCTGCATGATTTTTCAGTAAATCATTTAATTGATTTTTAAATTTTTTATTATTCTTTAATTCAGATAAAATTCCTCTAATTCCTCTATGCAGGCATCAATGTCTCTGGAACAAACATTCCACCATATTTTCCAAATTTTGTTTCATATTTATATTTTACAATTATCTCTAAACTCAAAAGTAAAACAAGAATGTGTATAAATTAAGAGATACTAGCAGAAACATATGTCTCTTGCCAGTATTAAGTTATTATAAATTATATTATATTATATACATTTATATTTTTTACTGTATGTTTATTTCTAAATTAATTAAATATTTAAATAATTTAAAATGAGAATAAAATAATATAATATTTTTGCTATTGTTAGATTAGAAAATTATGGGGAAAAAACAAAGAAAAAAATATGAAACAACAATCAGAGTAAGACCTTTGGAAACGCCGGATTTTGATTTTTTTCTGGAATCTCTTTTTATGAGCAAGAAAAATATATTCCTTCCAAAACTTGCATGTACTTTTTTAAATGAAATGAAAAAACACAAGGATATAGAATTTTTTGAAAGATACAAATGGATTGATTTTTGCAAAAAAAACAATATTACAAAAACAACATATTATACAATGATAAATAAAATGATTGGTGTTGGAATTATTGAAATTAAAAACAAAGAATATTATGTAAAATCAGATCGTGCAGAAATTTTTTTTGACAAATTATCTATTTCTATTAAAAAAAACAAAAGAAAAAAGCAAGAGGTGTAATACAGAAAAAAATGGAAAAAAAAACCAATACAACAATATCAAAATTCAATTCATTGATTGCACTAAAAAAACTAAAATCTTCTGCAGATGAAATTGATTCAACATTTTTTTGTTTTGAGAACTTGCCTGTTTTTGGAAAAGAATTTTGGTTTATGAAATTTGTATCAAAAGAAAACAAAGATAAAAGACAACTTCTTGTAATGTTTGGCAATGCTGTTGGAAACTTGAAAATAAACAAAAAAGAAATAAAATGCAAAAAAGACAAAAATGGAAATAAAAATGGCTATATGACTGTTTGGTGCTATGATGAAGAAAAACATTTGATCTTTGAGGATGAATGCACAATCTTAATAAATCAAAGCAATATTTTGGCAATAAACAAACAAAATAAAATAAAGTATTCTGGAAATTTTCCTTCATATAGTCTTAATTTATTCAAAGACAAAGAATTTTGCAATTTAAAAATAACAAAGCCAGAAAATAATTCAAATTACTTTGAATTCAGGAATTTCTTTAAATCATTTCTTGGTTATACAATAATAAACCTGTATTTTGATTTTAAAGGAATATTAAATAATAAAAAATTTGAAGGAAAATGCTATGTTCAAAAAGTAATTGTAATAGGTCCTTTTGTTCCATGGTACTGGGGGAGAATTGTATTTTCAAATGGTTCAATACTAAATTATCATGAGCCGCGAATTGAGGCATTTGGATTGAAATACAAATTGAGGTCTTTATTTGAATTTTATGATAATGAAAAAAATAAAAAATACAGATTTAATGATGTGAAAATAATTAGATTTGGAAAAAAAAACCAGCGCTGGATAATTACAGCAAATAAAGGAAATTTTTTTGTTTGCATAAAGACATATTCTTCGCACATATTTGAATTTAAAAAAATTGGGTGTTTTACTTATATTGAATATTTGGCAAAAATTACAGATATTTTTATAGAAAACGAAAATGTTGATGTAAAAAAACTTGGCTCTGGCTTTGGTTTAATTGAAGATGCCTATGGTTATTTTTTATGAAAAGTTTTTAAAATATAGTAGAATTAATAATTGTATTGCGAGGATAGCATAGTGGTTATGCGGTCGCCTGCAGAGCGACTCAGGGGAGTTCAATTCTCTCTCCTCGCTTTTATTGTATTTAAATTTATGTTAAATGATTTTATTCAAAACACTATTTCAAAAATAAAAAAAAATATTTCAAAAATACTTGGAATTGATACAAATCAAATTGACTTAATAATTCCAGAAAAACAGGCACCATATGATATTGCTTTTTGCTGCGGAACAATTGCCAAAATTTTAAAAAAAAATCCAGTTATTATTGCAAAAGATATTTGCATTAATTTTAGACCTGATGAAATAATTGAAAAAACAGAGCAAAAAAACATTTATGTAAATTTTTTTTTTTGCAGGAAAAAGATTGTTGAAAAAATAATTAAAGAAATTTTAAATCAAAAAAAAAAAACAAGCTCAAAAAAAACAATTATAATTGAATACCCGTGCGTTAATCCTGGCAAGCCATTGCATATTGGGCATTGCAGAAATGCTCTTCTTGGTGCATCTTTGTCAAAAATATTTGAATATTGTGGCTATGATGTCTTAAAAATGAATTATATTGATGATTTAGGACTTCAGGCAGCGTGCATTGATTATGGGTTTTCTCATTTAAAAGATGAATTTCCAAAAAAGGAAAATTATGCAAAAAAAGAAGATCAATGGCAGGGACGACTATATTCGCTAATTGCTCAAAAAATGAAAACAAATAAAAAAATAGAGCAGGATGTAAGAAAAATAATGCTTCAAATAGAGCAAAGAAAAAACAAAAAAATAATAGAAATTCACAATAAATTAGTTGAAAAGTGTATTTTAGCACAATATCAAACATTATGGCGACTTGGCATCTATCACAATATTATAGTAAATGAATCTGATTTAATAGATACAAAAATATATGATAAAGCAATAGGGATATTGAAAAAAAACAAAAATATTGTATTTGAAGCAAAAGGAAAAAACAAGGATTGCCTTGTTGCAAAATTAAATAAATTAGATGATTATGAAAAAATGTCAAATCCAGATAAAGTATTAATAAGATCAGATGGAACTTCTACTTATATTGCAAAAGATATAGCTCTGCATTTTTATAAATTCAATGAAATAAGCAACAATATTAAATATAAAAAATACATAAAACAGCCAAATAATGAATACATATATTCTATTGATTTAATAAACGGAAAAACAAATAAAAAAATTGAAGAAAAAAAAGAAAAAGTAGTAAATGTAATTGGTTCAGAGCAGATTTATACACAAAAAGCAATGTATGACATAATGAAACTATGCGGCTATGAGGATATTTACAATAAGTCCATTCATATTGCCTACGAGCATGTTTGGTTTAAGGAGATGGGGGAAGATTTTAAATTCTCTGGAAGAAGTGGAAACTGGATTGGTTATTCAACAGACGAGGTATTGGACAAGGCAAAAGAAATTGCATTAAATGGTGTAATTCAAAGACAGAAAAAAAAAACATCAATATGGCAAAATAATATTGCAGAATTATTAGGATGCTCAGCTGTAAAATATGCGATGCTCAAAACATCATGGAAAAAAAAAATCAAATTTGACTGGGATGCAGTTATGGATATGCATGGGGATTCTGCCTGTTATTTATTGTATTCTTATGCCCGTGCAAAAAGTATTTTGAAAAAAGCAGGAATAAATAACTCAAATAAATCAAAGAATATTGACTTAAAAAATATAGAATTGCCTGACGCAGAATATAATATTTTCAAAAAACTATTGATATTTGATTTAATTGTTCAAAAAGCAAAACATGACTATGCTCCAAATATAATTGCAAATTATTGTTTTGAAATTTCAAATATGTTTAATAGTTTTTATGCTCAATATCCGGTATTAAATGCAGAAGAAAATATTAGAAATTTGCGATTGGCTTTGTGTTTTAGTTTTGCAGAATTCTTGAAAAAAGCATTATCATTATTGGTTATTGATTGTGCCGAAGAAATTTAAGTTCTTGTTTGTTATTTTAGAGCAGGTTTTCCATTTTACTCTGACCTCATCAGGCGTTTTTTTGAATTTTTTAAAAAAATCTTCTAAAAATTTAATTGTTATTTTATCAGACGGATATCCGCTTCCAACAACAAATCCTATTTTTGCATATTTTTCATTGATTTTTTTTATATATTCATCTCTTGTTACTTTTGCAATAATTGATGCAGCACTTACAATTTTATATTTTTCATCAGCCCTGAATTTAATAATAAATTTCTTTTTTTGTGTTAAAAAAGTATTTGCTTTTTTTGCAAAAATTTCCCTGAAATTTTTTTTATTTGAAAAGCAGTCAATATAAAATTTATCTGCAATGCAGGAAGATATTATTTTCAAAAAATACTGCTCTTCTATTTCATTTAATGACATTTTAGCCATTAATTGATTTATTTTTTGTGCAGGAATTATTTGCAAATATGCTTTTATTTTAACTTTATTTATCAATAAATCATATAATTTTTCTCTTTTTGATTTTGTTAATTTTTTTGAGTCATTTAGTAGGTGTTTTATTTTATTGAATTCATTATTGATATTATTTCTGCAAATTTCCGCTCCGCAAATTACAAGAGGTCCGATTACACAACCGCGCCCTGCCTCATCAATGCCGATTATTTTTGTTTTCATTCAAATATATTTTTTGCTAACATCTAAACAACAATTATATAAATGTATGTATGTATTAACATAGCAAAACCAAAGATTAACACCTACTTTAAGAGGGATCAAAGCAGTTAATTTTATGAATGAAGTCCTGTATGAGCAGAAACATCCATTTAAAAACAGAATTGCCCTTTTAACAGGCAGAAAAATTAAATTTAATGTTAGGAAATGTTTAAATCAAGATACATTGGTATTGTTCTTTTATTTCTCTCCTTTAGTAATTTAAAACCCATTTTACGGAAATCATTATAGACGCACAACTGCCTGATTTTTAATACTGGAAATGATTTATAAATAATGTCTTTTTCCCTGAAAAGCATCTTTAAATTGCCTTCAAGATTGATTTTATCATTAAGCAATGAAATATAACCAACTATTGGTCTTTATAGAACCAAATGAATGTCATGGAATTTTTTGTTTTTGATTATTGAGTGCATCTTCTGTAAAAAATCCTTAATTTATCAACATGAGTTTTAAAACTATTTAAAATTTCATCGTGTTTTGAATTTATGGGAACAATTTTACTTTCTCATAGAATTTTATTCTTTCTTTTTTTCAGTTATTATAAAAATTAGTTAAATAGATCTATTTTTATAAAATACAATATCTAAAAAGGCACTTGAAAAATCGGCTCTCCATTTGCTTCTAAATGCGCAAGAATAGGATGTTCTTTTTTTCCAACAATGTGCTTTAATATTCCAAGAACAAATGCAAAAATAAAATTTCCGGATAATGCCCAAACACTTACAACAATAAGAGCAGGGCTTATGAGTTCGGCAATATAATGCGGAAATGAAAATGGAAAATAATCACTATACGACTCTAAGAAAATCGCAATTACAAGAATAAACATTGCATTATTTGTTATGCTAATCCCAGATAAATTAATTATAAAGTCCTCAATAATATAAATATCATAATTAAAATTCCCGATATATTGCTCAAAAAATCCGTTTATTCTGACAAAATCTGATGCAACATAGATTATTGCTATTTGAAGAATATCTTTCCTCAAAAAAAATTCAATAACCGCTTTTATTACATTTATTGGATTTAAATAATATTTTATTTTATCCAATATTTCTCCAAACATACAATATTATTATAAATATAAATTTATATAAATTTATATAATTTTATTAATTTATTTTCTATTTTATATTATTA
>NJDR01000013.1 GCA_002254415.1 Candidatus Aenigmarchaeota archaeon ex4484_52 | reverse complement strand
AGGAATTTTAATAAATTTTTTAACATCATCTGCTTTATCTAAAAATTTACAAAAATTTAATTCTAAGTTATTTTCACAGGACTGATAATTTAATACAAATCTATCTGCTAAAAAAACTTTTCTTGACCAAATAAATGGTTTTATATTTTTCAATTCTAATTTATCTAAAATTTTTGGTTGTATTTGTTTTATTGACAGATTTTTTAATTGTTTTGAAAATAAATTTACTAAAAACTCTTCTGCTGGTGGCTGGCTTAATACAAAAAGCACTCTTGGGTCTTTTAAATCAATTTGTTCTTTGAACATTTTCTTTTTTACATATTCTTTGATTAATAGATAAAGAAGATGAAATTTGTAGTGTCTGGCATTTTTATTTCTTTTAATATTTCTTCAAGAGAAAAATCGTTTTTGATATTTAAATTTTTATGCAAAATATTCTGAATTAAAAATATTTCAAAAATTTCTTTTGGATCTTCTGCATCTATATCAAATGGATATAAGCTATATTGCGGATGTGAATCTTCTGGAATCTTAAATAGAAATATATTGTTTAATTCTTTGAAATCAAAATCAAATTTTTTTTCAACGCGACTTATTTTATTTGTATTATCTTTTTTTACAAAAATAATTATTGGTATTTTGTCTTTTGAAATAATTTTATCGTCAGATAAATCAAAAAATGAAACAATACTAATATCTATTTTAAATTAATTGTTATTTGGAATTTTGCAATTCCTCTTTTGATTAAAATATCAGGAGTTTTCCTAATATCCAAATAATTTTTAATTTGTTTTTCTTTTATTGTTTTGGATTTACAATCAATTAAAAGAGAATGATTATATTTTTTTGTTGTAAGAATTAAATCTGAAGTAGATTCTTTAACCAATTTTTCAATAACACTAACATTATATTTCAATTCTTTCAGAGGATTAGGCCATTTAGAATCTCCTTTTACAGAAAGTCCAATAATCATATTCATTAATTTTGTGTGATTAGATAATCCATCATTATTTTACCTCTAATTTGGATTTTGAGTCATAATATCTTTGAATATTAACAAGCAATCTCTTGCTGTATTTCCACAAGCTCCTTTTGGTAAATATAACGCATCCAATTAGGCGTAACTTCCAATGTGAATTTATCTCCTTATGCAAATCAATTCCAACAACATTTATTAAATCTTTTCTATTTGATATTGCAAACCCCACATCTGAATGGATCTTTTGATGAAATTATTTTATTTATAAATACAGATAATCTTCTATTTATCTATTATAAGATATGTTATATTCCTCTTCTATTAAATTCAATTTTGAACTATAATCTTCTTTTACATTTTCAACATAATTTAAATGTGCATCAATAGAATTGCTACTTCTTGCTGTAAATTTTGCTGAGCATTTAATATCTTCTATTACAAAATATTTATTTATTTTCAAATACAAATAATTTTAAATAAAGTTGATGCCACAAAAGAATTATCAAAATAACCATTGCTCCTTGCCACAGAATATTATGTATAAAGTCAAAATATATTATCCCGTAAATTTTTGAAAAACCAAGTGTTGTTGCAAGCCGAAAAATATTTGCAAAAAAGATTATTAAAATTCCAATAAACATCGGCTTTATTTTGGATTTTATATTTTTGCTGTCAGTTGCAAAAATAAGGCAGACAAACGCTAAAATAGATTTCCATGCAACACAATCACGCGTAATTTCTGCAATCAAAACACCGGTTTGGTCTTTTAAAATAAAAGCAGTTCCAATTAAATCAATATGCAAATCAAATAAATTTAAAATAAAATAAACGCTTTTTGCAATAAACCTCTGGAAAACAGACATATCAAGATTAAGCCAAACAAAAAAATGAAGCACAAAAGAAAGAGCAAAAAATTTAGCCAAAAATATAAACACAGAATATAATTTTTTTTGATCTAATTTATAAAACATTATTTCTCACAGCCAATATTTGC
This sequence comes from Candidatus Aenigmarchaeota archaeon ex4484_52, assembly GCA_002254415.1. Classification (GTDB taxonomy): domain Archaea; phylum EX4484-52; class EX4484-52; order EX4484-52; family EX4484-52; genus EX4484-52. Next base: position 8,519 of record NJDR01000013.1, on the reverse strand, counting down.
TAATTCATCTGCTATTGTATTTTCCTGTCTTTTAATCCAGTTGATTGAAAATGAGTTAAAACAACCAATTAAGTCAAAAATCCCATTTAAAATATGCATTAAATGTGTTTTTTTGCATTTGTATTCTTTTTTAATAAACCGCACTGATAATTGACTATCGCTATTGATTTGCACATCTGTTGCATTTAATAATCTTGCATTTTCAAGTGCAATTTTTATTGCAGTCATTTCTGCAATATTGTTTGTGCCAAAACCAATTTGTTTTGATATTTTCTTTATTATTTTATTGTCTTTTTTTATTACAATTCCAATTCCCATTTGCCCCGGGTTTCCTTTACATGCCCCGTCTGTAAATATTGACAAGTTCATAATAAAGATTTATTTTGTGTATGTCTTTTGATTCAATATTTAAACATAAATATTTAATTCTTTGCAACAATATTTTAATCTATGAAAGATGAAGAATATAAAACCCTCTTAAAAAAAATTGAAAATAAATTTCCAAAAAAAACATCAGATAAAACAAGATTTCAAATTCCAAGATTTATTTCTTTTATTGAAGGCAATAAAACAATTATTAAAAACATTGATGAAGTTTCAAAAACAATACGAAGAGAGCAAAATCATCTTATGAAATTCATGGCAAATGAGCTTGCAAGCCAGGGATTAAAAACAGATACAGGACTAAAATTTATTGGAAAATTTTCTAATTCAATGATTAATAAAAAATTAGACAAATATGTTTCTATATATGTTTTGTGTCCTGCATGCAAAAAACCAGATACTTCTATTATAAAAATTAATCATGTTGTATTTATAAAGTGTGATGCCTGCGGTGCAAGAAAGCCAATTCAAAAATAATTGCTCTATATATAATTTGATTTATTTAGTGGTAATAATAATTTTGTCTTCATCAACAAATATTGTCTCTTCAAATTGAACAATCTTTGCCTCTTTTCTTTCTTTTAAAAAAGGATAAAGATGGAGACATTTTGAATCAATTATTTTTTTTGCAGTCAATGAAGATTTTGATTTTTCCAATAGATATCTCTTTGAAAATGGCAGTGTTTTTCGCTCTTGATATATGTTTTTTAGTATTTTTCTTGCATTAAAATCCCTTATATTAAAAAGAGATTTTTCAATAACTGAAAAAATATTCCCATTATTTGAAGAGGTAATATAGCCGTCTCCGTCAGTTACAAATAATTCAACTGCATACGCCTCTCCTGCTTTCATTTCTCTTAAATCTAAATTATTGTATGAAGGAATTGTTTTTCCTGCATGCAGTTTCCAAATATCTAATTGATGCCCTTCTAAATTTTTTATTAATTTATAGGGTTTATTGGAAAAATAATTTTTCAAAAAACTTCCTATTTTTGAAAGAGAAATATTTGGCTTAATGTATTTTAAAACTGACTCTAATGCATCTTTACACAAATCAGTCATTTGCTTGTATTTTTCGTCAAAATAAATAGTATATGCAGCATCTGATAAATATCCCTCTTTGCTTGCTAATCCAAAATCTATCTTTATAACATCATCTTTTGTTAAAATTGTTTTATCATTTGCTTCTACGGCATAATGCACAATATTGTTTAACTGCAATTCAACTGGAAAAGATTCAAGCACATCAAAATCCTTGATATCTTGTTCTATTTTTTTTGTAATTTCTAATAAATTCGCACCTTCTTTAATATATTCCTTGGATTTTTCTTTTACAATTTTATGTTTTTTGCCTATTTCAATATATGCTTGTTTTGTTGTTTTCATTATTGTTTATAAAACAATATATATTTAAAAAAATATTGTATTAATAATTAAATAAATGGAAGCAAAACAAAGACAAAAAAGCATAAATCAAAATTATAATATAAAAATTGAAAAGGTTGTAGTAAATATTGGATTAAAAGAAACCGGCGAAATTGTAGAAAAAGCATATAATCTTTTGAAAAAATTAAGCAACTCAAAACCAGTGCGGACAAAAGCAACAAGGGCTGCAAGGACATTTAGAGTAAGAAGAGGCCTAAATATCGGTGTAAAAACAACACTGCGTGGAGAAAAAGCATTGTATTTTTTAAGAAAAACATTAAAGGCAACTGAAAATAATTTAAAAAAATCTTCTTTTGATGATTATGGAAATATTAGTTTTGGACTAAAAGAACATCTTGATATTCCAGAAGAAAAATTTGATCCAGAAATCGGGATATTTGGATTAAATATTACAACAACGCTTAAAAGAAGTGGTTATCGTATAAGAAGAAGAAAAACAAAAACAAAAAAAATTCCAAAATCAATTAAAATTAAAAAAGAAGATGCAATGAAATTTTTTACAGATGAATTTAGAGTAAAAATAATTAATTAATATTCCAAATATATTATGGATTTTTTTTATTGCACATAAACTATTGCAAATATAATAAAAAAGTTAAAAATTTGCTGTTATTGTTGCAAATTTTTTCAATTTTTTTATTGTATATAAAATTCTAAAAGCAATAAAAAATAATGAAATCCTCTTGGGTTTTTCAATCTTTTTAAAAGAACAATTTAATAGATAACATAGAAGTTATAACTTAAAATAAATATTGTTGTATAATATATAAATCCTCTATAAAAGGGCCCGTAGCTCAGTGGATTAGAGCAGTAGGCTTCTAACCTAAAGGTCGGGGGTTCAAATCCCCTCGGGCTCGTTAAATATAAATAACTTATATTTATATTATATATATGCAGGGGTAGCCAAGTGGTCAAAGGCGCTGGGCTTAGGACTCAGTCCATTAGAGGTTCGAGGGTTCAAATCCCTTCTCCTGCATTTTTTCAAAAATCTCTTTTGCTTTTTTTAAAGAAATATTTTTTTCTTCAGTCATTTGAGAGACAATTTTTATTATTTGTTCCTCATTTTTTGCACCAGCAGATATTGCTATATTTCTTGAATGAAGTTTCATATGACCCTTTTGTATGCCCTCTGTTGCAATTGCCCGCAATGCAGCAAAATTTTGTGCAAGGCCAAGAGATGCAAAGACCTCTGCTAATTCTCGTGCTGTTTTTGCACCAATGATTTTTAGATTTGCCTGTGCTATTGGATGAACTTTTGTAGAGCCCCCAACTATTCCTAAAGCCAAAGGCAATTCAATAGAAATGCATAAATTGCCAATATTATCTTTTTCATATTTTGTTAAAGGCAAATATTTTCCGCTAATACTTGCCCAACTATGTGCTCCTGCCTCAACAGCTCTTGTATCATTTCCGCAGGCAAGAGTTGCCGCGACAATGCCATTCATTATTCCTTTATTGTGCGTTGCTGCACGATATGCATCGTTGGAAGCAAATTCATAGCCCATTAAAATTTTATTAATTGTGTCTTCTTTCAATAATTCTTTTTTTATTGTTGCTCTTGACCTAACCAATCGCTCTGTTGCAAGATTTGAAATAATTCTGAATCCGATTGTTCCTTGCTTTAAAAATTCCTTGATTTTTACAGAGACCGCCTCGCATATCGTATTTACTGCATTAGCACCCATCGCATCACAGCAATCAACAAAAAGATGAACAACAAGCAAATCGCCGAAGTGTTGTGTTGGAATAATTTTTACTTCTATTTCTTTTGCACCTCCACCAAACTGCACTAAAATACCCTGCTCATTTGCATAATCAAGCAATTTTTGTTTATTTTCTAAAATTATTTGCTTTGAATGAGAAATATTTTTTATTCCAGAAAATTGAATTTGCCCTATCATTATTGGCTTTGTGCTATTTGTAAAAAACCCACCACTTTGTCTTATTATTTTTGCAGAATTTGATGCAGCAGCAACAACAGATGGCTCTTCTGTTGCCATTGGAATTAAATACTCCTTATTATTTATTAAAAAATTACAGGCAATCCCAAGCGGAAGTTCATAAGTTCCAATTACATTTTCAATCATATTATTTGCAGCAAATATAGAAAGCGAGCCGTTTTTTTCAATTGCATCTGTTTCTTCTCTTGTCAAACCAGCAAAGTCCTTTATTATTTTTAGTCGCTCTTTAACAGGCAATTTATAAAAGCCGGGTAATTTTGAAGTTTTTTCAAGATTATTCATAAATTAATTAAATATTATAATTTTTTAAATAAATTAATAAAAAATCACTGTCACTCGGCAACTCAAAATAAATATCAAAAGAAGCATTGTTATTTGCCTTTATCATTCGCGCAACTGCAATTGCTCTTGGCAAAAAAAAACCCTTTTCTTTTAGATAAACATAGCCAATTCCACTTTCCTGATCTATGCAATTGTCCGGGATTATTGAAATATTTTGCTGATATAAATATAGTTTCTTTTCTTTGAAATAAATAGAATTTATAATTTTAGAAGTATTTATATCTTGATAATTTTCATCATTTCCTTTTTTTGAAATATTGACAATTAAATAAGAGTTTTCAAGAATAAAATAATCATCGTATTCTATGGACTCTGAATTGAGTTGTGTGCCGAAAAAAACATTTCCTGTTTTTGTTCTAAATCTTGTTGAGAAAATATTAGGAGAAACATTTGTCTGAAAATATACTGCATTTTTTCCTTCATCAATTTTATATTTTCCGTTGCTTACATACAAATCAATTATTTTGGCAGCATCCTGCTCCTGCAATGCAATAGATGAAATAATTGAATCAATATCTGCAATATTTTTTCTTGCATAATTTATTGCAATTTGATTTTTACTATCTTCAACAAATGGATATATTACAGAAAGAATTATTGAAATTGCCCCCATTATTATTGCAAAATATAAAACTCCTGCAATTAAAGGCGATGTTGCTTTTTTCCACATTTTCAAATAAATATTTAATGTTTAAAAGTTTTAACTAAAAAATAAGTTATATTTCTCTTTCAATTAAATAATCAAAAAAATTCTTTAATTCCTGTTTTGCTTTGCTTTTTTTTAAAACAATGTCAATTTCATTCCACGCATTTTTTGCTATTTTTCTTGCCTGATTTTTTGCAAAATTAATTGCATCATATTTATTCAATAATTTAATTGCATCGTCAATTTCATCTTTATTTTTTGTATGTTTATCTAAAATAGATATAAGTTTATTTTTATCATTGTTGTTTGCAACTTCGTAGGTATGTATTATCATTAATGTTTTTTTCCCTTCTGTTATGTCATTTCCGTATACCTTTCCAAAATTATCCCTGTTTTTTGAGACAATATCTAATATATCATCCTGTATTTGAAATCCAACTCCCAAATGCCCAATTGCTTTTGAAAAGAGCATTTCTTCTTCTTTTTGCTTTTTAGCCAAAATTGATGCAAATCTTACTGCCATTGAAGATAATGCCCCTGTTTTGCACAAGCACATTTGGAGGTATTCTTTTATATTTGGAATTATATTATTTTTGTGCCAAAAAATATCTATTGCCTGACCAAAAGATAAATTATTCATTTCATCGACATAAGCTTTATATAACCGATTTTTTTGTTTGTCTGAAATATGCGTCTTTTCAATTAATTTAAGCGGCAAAAAATACATTGCACTGCCTGCATTTATTGCAATGTCATTTCCATACATTTTATGAATACAGGGTTTTCCACGCCTTAAATTTGCATCGTCTTCAATATCATCAGTAAGCAAAGTTCCGTTATGAATTATTTCAATTATTGCTGAAATATCAAAATAGGTTTCAATTGCTTTTTTTTGTAGACCAAAGCAATCAAGAAAAAGCAAAAATAACTTGGGTCTCCAGCGTTTGCCTCCTCTTTCAAGCAAATCCCTGATAGGCAAAAATAATGCCTTATTAATGGCATTATTGTCGTATTTATAAAAATTATTATTTATATTTTCATTGATATATTTTTCTGTAATATTTTTTGGTATTATTTTGTAAATAGCATTTTCTATTTCTATTTCTATTTTTTTCATTTCATTCATATTTCTATTTTCCTATCGTCTATTGCTACAATTGTATTTTTAAAAATTTTTTGTGCTTGTTCTCTTTTATCTATTGTTTTATAAACACTTGCATCAAAATGAGTCAAAGCAAGTTTTTTTGCTCCTGCTCTTATAGCTATTTTTGCAGCCATTTCAGGGTTTAAATGAGGCCAAGATGCATCCAGGGCCTCTTTATTATATTTAGAACACTCAGTAAGTACCAAGTCAGCATTTTTTGACAATTCAATTGCATTTTTGCAAATCCCAGTGTCAAGGCAGTGTGCAATTATTTTATTGTCAATATGCACACGATAGCCCATGCATTTTGATCTATGAAGAAGATATTTGCATTCAACAAAAAAAGGAATTTTGTGTTGGCCTTCATCTAATTCAAAAACATCTATTTTATATTTCAATTCATTTAAAGGACAAGTAAATGGAGGGCAAATTATTTTATTCAAAATATTTTTTGTCCCAATTTGCCCATAAATTCCTATTCCTTGCTTGAATTTAAATTTAAGTAAAATATGCAAACCAGCAATATGGTCAAGATGAAAATGGCTCAAAAAAAGATATATTGGCTTGTTATTTGCAATGTATTTATCAATTTTATAAATTCCATTTCCTGCATCAAAAATAATATTATAATTTTCTGTTTGAATTAAAGTGCAAATTGTATTTCCTGTATTTGTATCATACCATCCATTTGTTCCAAGAAATGTAATTTTCATTAAATATAAAAAAAGCAAAATTTTATATAGTTTAAACCAATATAATGGATAAAATAATAATGGTTTCAAAAGATTTTAAAAAAATATCTTTGGGCATTGCAGGAATTAACAAATTACTTGGTGGCGGAATACCAGAGAATTCTGTTGTTTTAGTTAGTGGTGGTGCTGGTTGCGGAAAAACAACTTTTTTGTGTCAATATATAAATGAAGGACTAAAAAGAGGAGAAACATGCCTGTTTGTTTCACTTGAAGAAAGCAAAGAGCAAATAAAACAAGATGCAATACAATTTGGATGGGATTTTGACAAGTACGAGAAAAAAGACAAATTATATTTAAAACAATATAACCCATTTGAAGTGAGCAGTAATATAGGACTAAATTCTTTTGAACGCTATATTGAGTATATTAAAGCAAAAAGAGTTGTAATAGATCCTATCACTTTGTTTGCAGAATTTATAACAAATGAAGGTGTTGATGATAAAAGAGGAGAATATGCAATAAGAAGAGGAATTTTTAATGTGATTAGCATATTAAAAAAATTAAATGTAACTGCTGTGTTGAGTGGAGAAATTATAGAAGGAAGCAAATATAAGCTTTCAAAATACGGCGAAGAAGAATTTGTTGTTGATGGGGTTATTGTTTTAACAACAATGGATGGGGTTGGTAAAAGAACTTTATGCATTAAAAAAATGAGATCTATAAAACATGATTTTACTCCAAAAAATTTTAAAATTACTGACAAAGGAATTGTTGTTGAAACAGAATAAGATCTGTGAATATTTATTATTTTATGGACAGAATTAAAACAGGAATAAAAGGATTAGATGAATTATTGAATGGAGGAATACCAAAAAATCATCTTGTTCTTTTAAGTGGTCAGACAGGAGCAGGGAAAACTATTTTTGGACTACAATATCTTATTAAAGGAATAATGGACTACAAAGAGAAAGGTATTTTTATTACATTTGAACAAACCAAAGATGATGTTTTCTTGCAGACAAAACAATTTGGATGGAATATAAAAGATTTAGAGAAAAAAGGTTTATTAAAGATTTTATGTTTTAAGCCAACTAAAATGCATTTAACGATAATGACAGAGCAACTTGAAAAAGATGTTAAAGAGTTTGCTCCTGTTCGTTTGGTTTTTGATTCAATTTCAACTTATGGGGTTTATGCAGAAACAATTAGTTATTTTGAAACAATGATGGATTTGGGTCTTAAAAAAGAAAATGTAAATCTTGGATTAACACCTCAATCCGTAACAAGAAAAATGATAATGGAAATTATGGGAAAAATAAAGTCATTTGGAGTAACTACTTTGGTTATTTCAGAGTTGCCAGAGACAAGCAATTTTTTGAGTAGGGATACAATTTCTGAATTTATGGCTGACGGAGTTATTTTATTATATTATACAAAAATTGGAGGAGAAGCATTTGGCAATATTGAAATTAGAAAAATGAGATACACAAATCATAAACATGGATTATATTTTACAAAGATAGTAAAAAAAGGCATTGAAATTGGAGAAGAATGCAGTGAAATGATAAGATAAATGGCAATAGGTTTATTAGCAAAATTATTAATGACACAACAATTAAGATTTGAGAATGGTCTTATTACATTAAAAAATATACATATGTGTTTGCTACCTAGTTTTTTTATTGGAGAATTGACACGATATTTTTATGAAGAAAAGCGTATGCATCATTTATATTTGCTTTCTTGGATGTGGGGATTTGTATTGGTAAAACAAATAAAAACCAAGTTTAAACTTAATACACCTGCTAAAATCTATTCTTTGGGAATGGATTTAACAGAATCAATGGGTATTGGTTTATATAAAACACATGATTATTTTCCCGGCAAATATACTCATTTTAAAA
>NJDR01000051.1 GCA_002254415.1 Candidatus Aenigmarchaeota archaeon ex4484_52 | reverse complement strand
GCTTCCATACTACAAAGTTTTCTTTAAACCAATAACAAACACGCTTGATTTTTAAATTCAAACCCAACTTAAACGCATTTGCTAAAAAACTCTTTAATTTAGCCATATTATTCTAAAATATTGGATAAATGTGATTTTTCTTTACCCAAAACAACTTTTTCTATTTGCTTTTTACCTCCGCTTATTTTATATATCAATACATTGTCTTTATCTTTTATATGCTTTTTTAAATATAAAATAATTTCTGCAAATTCTTTTTCTCTCAAATTCCCTTCAAATACAGAATTTTGAACCCAGTAAAGATATTTTAAAAAAAATTTATACACGCAACTGACTCGCTCAACATTTATATCATAAACAATAATTACATACATATTACCACGGCTCAAAGACATTATAAATAAATTCTCCTTTTAAGTGTCTTATGAGTTTATAGCATTCGTTTCTGATTATTGCTCTTAAACTTGCATCTCTTTTTAATTGAGGAACATAAATTATTGTTTTTATTCTCTTGTCATATTCAGAGACAAATATTTTTCTGCCCTTCTGATTTAAAAAAATGCCTTTTTCTTTATGCTTAATAATATTTTCAAAATGCTCTTTTTTTAAAAAATTTCCCATTTTCAAAGTAAGTCGTCCGACAATTATTGGCTTAAAAATATCTGCAATATCCAAAACCAAAGAATTTCTTTTGTCCATAGGAGTATGCAAAAAACTAATTTGTGGGTTTAATTGTGTGTTGTAAATTTCTGTTAAAACTGTTCCGTAAAGAAGCGCATTTCCGAAACTAATAAGTGCATTTATTTCATCTTCTGGCGGGTTTGGTTTTCTTCTAATAAAAGTAAAATTTCTAATATTTGCACCTAAAAATCTGTAAAAAATCTGCCACAATCTGCCCTCATAAGATCGTAGCTGGTTTTCATCACCTCCTGCAAATGTTGTATTTTTTAGCTCTGATAAAAATTCCTTTCTTATTTTATAATCTCTAATTACTTCAAGCATTGAATTTTTGCATCCATTAACAAATGCTTCGCACAAATACATTCTTTTTTCTTTGTTTAAATAATATTCTGCCTGCTGGATTAACACTTTGCCGGAATATGTCCATTCTGCCGGCATAAAAGAGCCTTCATATTTTCCGTATTTGGAAAAAAGATGAACAGGAATATTTTTTTTGCAAAACAAAGATACAATCATAGAACTCATAGATGCCTTTCCAAAACAACTAATTGCAGAAATCCTATTTATTGGAATCCTGTATCTTAATTTTTCACCGACAAAAAAAATAGTATTTGACTCCCTTAAAAACATTCCATTGTCAATTAAATAAAGATGTTCCTTCATAATTAATAATATTTTTTGCCTTTATAGATATTTGGCTAATATTTAGAAAAAATATCTAATAATTAATGAAATCTTTTTAAATGCAAAAAGATATGATTATAATGAGGTGATAAAAAAGAATGAAAAAAACTAAAACAAAATCTTCTATAATGGTTGTGGATTTAGTAAATTCTTTTTCTCGTTTGCTTTTTCTAATCTGTTTTTATTTGCTAAAAATGAGACAACCAGATATTTAATATGGAAGAAAATAAAATCAAAATAATGATAATTCCAGTAGGCGAACAAATAAAGCCGATTTACGAGGGATTTAGATATGTAGAACAAATAGATAAACTTTTTTTGATTTGCACAAACAAAACATCTGAATTTGCAGAAGAAATAAAAGAGCAAATGAGCAATATGTACAGAGATATAAATATAATTCAAACACCAGCACAGGACTTTAATCAAATTTGTTTGGATTTAGTAAAAAACATAAGCAAAGAAGAGCCAAATAAAAATCATAATATGACTTTAAATTTTCAGGTAATAGCAAACATAACTGGAGGAACAAAGCCAATGTCTTTTGCATCATATATTTTTGCATCATTGTATGACGGATACTCATTTTATATTTTCAAAAAAGATGACAATCAAATGCAATATGTAGAAATGCCAAAATTAAGTTTAAATCTTGAAATAATTTCTTATAAAAAAACAAGATACAAAATACTGGGTTTGATAAAAGAAAAGCAATATAATTTTACGCAACTTGCAAAACAATTAAATATAAAAAGTTCAACTCTTAATTCGCATATAAATAAATTAAAAAAAGACAGATTGGTGGAAATAGAACTAAAAGGAAGAGAAAAAATAATTAAAGCATCAAAAACTGGAATTATGCTTTATTATTTGATTGGAGTAAAAAATGGAGATTAAAGATAAATTTACAGAAGAAGAAAAAATCATCATCTTGTCTGCTTTGTTGCATGATATTGGTAAAATTGGTTATCGTGCATGTGAATCTGGAAACCACCATGATATTGGCGAGAATTTTGTAAAAAAATATTTTCCGCAAATAAGCGGATTAATAAGAGAACATGGCAATTTATCAAAATGTTTTGATGAAGATGAATATAAAAAAATAAAAATAATAACTTTAGCTGACTGGATATCAAGTGGTGAAAGAGAGGATATAGATTATAATAATAAACAAGTAAAAACAACACCATTAAATTCTGTTTTTTCTAAAATAAGCAAGTATAATAATAATTATAGTTATATCCCTTTGGAATTAAAAGAAAATACAGATATTTATCCTAAAATAAAAAATAAGAATGATACAGAATCTTTGGAAAATATAAATAATGAATTTAAAAATAGATGGAAGAACCTAAAGAATGATTTTGATAATATAAAAAATAAAATATCTTTTGACACAATAAATTATATCTTAAAAAAACATTTATGCTTTATACCTTCTGCTTCTTATGTATCAGAACCAGATATATCCTTATACGACCATTTAAAGACAACAACAGCAATAGCCACTTGTCTTCAAAAACAAGACACTAAATATTTAACAAATACATTAAAATTATTATATCCTTTATTTTTATTTCAAAATAATATTTTAAGAAAAATTAAAGACATTGAAGAAAAAGAAAAAATACAAAACAATCTTGATATAATATTAAATAATCAAAACAATTTTAATGAACTAAAAACATATTTAACACAAAACACAGAAAAATACAAATCGCTATTGGACAATAAAAAACCAGATGAATTAAACAAAATATTAAACAATATTAATGAACTTGAATTAGATATAATAAAACCTTATTTTTTTGAAAAACCATTTCTTTTAATAGAAGGCGATATTTCAGGAATACAAAACTTTATTTTTGACTCATATAAAAAACAGGAATCAGACAAAGGTGGAGCAAAGCAGATAAGAGGCAGAAGCTTGTTTATTCATCTTTTAACAGATGCATCAGTAAGATATGTTTTAGAAAAATTAAAACTGCCGATATTTAATGTATTCAAAAAATTCAATTGCATTATTGAATTGATAAATAAAGAACCTGAAAACAAAGGAATAAAAGAAAAAAATATTTGCCCGGTTTGCGGAAGAAATGAAAAACAAAAAGAAGATTTATGTTATTATTGTTGGGAATTGAGAGAATTAGGAAATAAATTAGTAAAAAAAGGATATTTAAATGTAAAACAAGGAAAAGAAGAAAAAGCAAACTATAAATTTGACTTTAAGGACATTATATTATCTTACTCATTTGACAAACCAGATAATTTAAATAACTGGAAATCATATTTAATAAATGATACTGACTTTATTGACAAATCAAATTGCTGCGGTTTTATGTTTTTTGGAAATTATGTTCCTCTTATCAAAGATAATAAAATAGCGACATTTAAGCATCTTTCTTCTGTTCAAAAAAACGCATTTGAAATAGAAGATGACGAGAAATTAAATGAAAATAAACTCTCAAAAATTGCAATTCTAAAAGCAGATATTGACAATCTTGGCTATATTTTTGCCTATGGATTAGATGAAGAATTAAAAACTGTCTCGCGAGTTTCAACAATGAGTTTTATGCTTGATTTGTTTTTTAGTGTTGAAATAAACAAACTTGCAAAAAAAAAAGATATTTATATTATTTTTGCAGGAGGAGATGATTTAATTGCAATTGGCAGGTTTGACAATATCGTTAAATTTGCCAAAGAGCTAAAAGAAAATTTTGATAAGTGGGTTTGCAATAATCCTGAAATTCATTTTTCTGCTGGTATAGTAATGGCATCAAATAAATTTCCAGTAAAGCGATTGATAAAATACGGCGAAGATGCACTTGAAAATAGTAAAAAAGGAGATAAAAATAAAATTACAATATTAAATAAGACAATGGATTTTGATAAATATGAAAAAATGATTAAATTGTTTAATGATTTAAATAAAACAGAAAATATAAGCGAAAGTGCTATTTATAATTTAATCCAGATAGAAAATCAAAAACCAAAGGAAGATGATGATGAATGCAAACTGAAAAAAGGAACATGCATAATCCCAAATACAGACCCTTATATTAAATATTCTGTTTTTAGAAATTATAAAGGAAAAAAAGAAGATTTTGAAAAATTTATTAATGACTTAATTAATGCATCAAAAGATGATTATCTAAAAACTTCTGTTGGGCTTCACAGCTTGCACAGAAGGTATTTTGGAGATAATAAAAAAAGTGATAAAAATGAAAAAAAGTTGGAAAAATAAAATTAAACAAAAACAACACCATAACACAACTCATTTTGAAAGAGGAAATAAAGAAAACAATAGAGGTGAAAATATGAACTATAATCAACAACATAATAGAAACAGAGAATATGAATTATTGAAAATACTAAAAGAAAAAAAGTTAGAGGATATAGAACTAAAAAATATTGCTGGAGATAAAGGAGATATAGAGCAATTTGCAAAAAAAATTGATGGAATTGAAACAAACCAGATAAGAAATTTTTTTGACAAAATAAAAAAATTAGAAAAAGACAAGGACTTTGAAAATAAACTTATTTTATTAGTTCCAAATATAAAATATGCAAAAGCAAGAAAATTAGTGCCAAATGAATTTGTAGAATTAATAATATTGCTTGTTGAGGGATTACAAAAATCAACAGATAAAAAAAATGCATTAAAAAAAATGGTAACGATTATGACGGTCTTTGTGGCATATCACAAATATTATTATAGTAAAAAACAAAGGTGATTAAAATGAAATGTAATAAAAACATACAGAAAATATGGCGATGAAATAAAAAAAGTGCCTATAATTCCGGGAAGTTCTATAAAAGGCAAAATAAGGTCTTTGTTGGAATTAGAATTAGCAGATATAACCTTGGATGAAAAAGGAAATGATATTAAAAAATACAATACCGAAGAAGCAAAACTAATACCAAAATTATTTGGTGTTGGAGCAAATGAAAATGAAAATAAACCAAATCTAAACCGCTTAATTGTCCGAGATGCATATCCGACACAAAAAACAGCAGAAAAATGGGAAGAAAATGAAGATATAATTGAAGGTGGCGAAGTAAAGGGAGAAAACAATATTAACCGAATTACAAGTGCGGCAACTCCAAGATTTATTGAAAGAATTCCATCAGCAAGTATTTTTGAATTAGAAATAATTTTGTCTGTTTATGAAGGAGATGATAAAGATGAATTAAAAAATCTTATTGAAAAAGGAATAGAAAAATTAAATGATAGTTATATTGGCGGAAGCGGTTCAAGGGGCTATGGAAAAGTAAAAATAGAATTTGATAAACATAAAAATCCAAATCCAGAAGAAAGAGATAAAATCTATTATCTGAATAAAACAAAAGAATAATAAAATATGACATTACATACTGCTTTTAAAATAAAATTCAAATCACCTGTATTTGGTCAAATTGACTCAATAAAAATTTATGGAGCAATTTTAAATGCTCTTTATTTATTGGATGAAACAAAAGCAGAGCAATTTAAACAAGATTCAATAAACAAGCAAATAAAAATATCCTCTGCATTTCCTATTAAAGACAATATTTATTTTTTTCCAATGCCGATTTTAAATTACGAATACAGCAAAAAACTATCTAATAAAATAGAAGCAGAAGGAACGCCAAACAAAACATTCAACAAGCTGAAAAAAATCAAAAAAATACAATACATATCTAAATCTATTTTTGAGGAATTGATAAATAAAAATTATGATTTAGAACAATTAGAAGAAAAAATAAATATAATTGAAAAACCAAAAAAGAAAATAAATTTAAATGAATTGGAGACAGAAAAATGGCATTTAATTAAAAAATACTTGATAACTTTTGATGAATTTAAAGAAGAAAAACCAATTGATAATATTCCACAAATTAAACCAATGGATATGCCAAGAAATGAGTTAAACAGATATAATCTAAACTCAAATATATTTTATTCTCCAGCAACAATTTATAAAAACTGCGAATTGTATTTTTTAGCAAAAACAAATAATGAAGAACAATTACAATTAATTAAGTTTGCGTTAAATTTTTTGCAGGATAGAGGTTTAGGACAGGATAATTCTGTTGGTTTTGGGCAATTTAAATTTGAAAAAACAAATGAATTTAAATTAAAAGAACCAGACAAAACAGATAAAATAAAAATAATCCTTGATGAAAATGAAAAAAGAAAAAATTATTTGCACTCCTACAAATCAGAAGAAATAAAGGGGTTTAATAAAAATGGTTTGCATATTTATCCAATGGTCTATTTAAAAGAGGGCTCTTGCATATCGCCAGAAGTAAAAGGAAAAATTTTGAAAATCAGGGATAATTTTTTAATAAACGGAATTTGCTATCCAATTAATATACATCGTGATTAAAATGAAACTAAAATTAAAAATCAAAATATAGATAAATCAAAATTAAATATCTTTTATGAAATGCAAGATTTTGCAGACATTTTTAAACACAAAAACGAAATAAGAGAGCAAATAAAAACAAAAAATATTCCTTATATTCCCGGGACATCTATTAAAGGAGCAATAAGGACTGCTTTATTGTGGTATTATGCAAAGAATAATTTTAATGATTTAAAAAATATACTTGAAACTGAATTAAACAATAAAACAAATAAAAAATTTATAGGAAACAAATTTGTTGATACTTGCTTTAATTTAAATTATTCTAAAAAAGACGCAAAATACGACTTATTAAAATTCTTAGAGGTCTCTGATTTCATGCCTGATGAACAAAACAAAAATATGAAAATTGATAAAATTGAAACTTATGCTTTAGCAAAGAAAAAAGTAAACTTTAGAAAAGGTGTTATTAAAAAATTTGAATCTATTGGATTTAAGCAATATATAGAAACACTAAACGGAAATTTTACAGGCACAATAAAATTATCTCCTCAATT
>NJDR01000012.1 GCA_002254415.1 Candidatus Aenigmarchaeota archaeon ex4484_52 | reverse complement strand
AGGATTTTTTATGTCTTCAACAAATTAAAAATAAAATGCAAATTTGTTGAAGATAGGAAATATTATATATTGTAATTGACAGAAAGACAAAAGCAATATTGCTTGTAGAGATTATGGACAAGCACAAAAACGAGGCAGAAAACAATAATATAGCAGACACTATTGTTTTAAACACTTGCAGGTCTTGATGAGGATATTCGTATAAAAAAGCAATAGGCGTGGATTTGTTGAAATAATTAAAAATTATTTTTGTGGTTTGAGATATTAGCAGAAAACAAATGTCTCTAAATCAGCACTTGTTTATATTTTGTTTTATGACGAATTAGAAAACCAACAATTCTTATGGCAGAGAAAATGACAAATACAAAATTAAGTATTCCTAACTTCAAAAGAAGGCGGTTTAGTAACAATTTGCGAAACAGGGTTGCTTGAACAAATCCACTGGAAAGATTATGTTGAGAAGAAATAATACAGAAAACAGAGTGGCGTCGAGGGTGTAATTAGTGCATTTAAGCAGTATTTAAAGAACATACCGCCAGTAAGAAAGATATGTTTATCGAAAAAGAGTTTTTGATAAAGCAGATAACATGGAATATTATGAGAATTTAGAAATGGACTAATTTAAAGGAGATAAATCAGTTGGTGTTTTTGCTTTAAAGCAACAACGCCCAACAAACACATAAAAACTAAAATTTTATAAAGATTTCTTTATTTATAAAATAAAATTTAAAAAAGTTGTGGTTTTTTAAAATTAAAAAGGGGATATTGTGAATAAAAAAAGAAATTGTCCGCATTGCGGCAATGAAGAATTAAAAAATGATTCTTCAAAAGGAATTTTATATTGCACAAAATGTGGTGCGATTTTAGAAGAAGGAGAAATAGACAGGCAAGCAGAATGGCGTTCTTTTAGTGCAGAACAACAATCTACAAGGACAAGATCTGGAGCTCCTGTTACATTTACAAAATATGATAAAGGCATTTCAACAGAAATCGGAAAGGGAAATTCAGAAATGTATAAATTGTCTTCAAAAAAAAGAAATCAATATTACCGATTAAGAAAATGGAATAAAAGAATAATGGATTCTACTGAGAGAAACTTAAATTATTCACTAGCTGAGCTTGAGCGTCAGGTTTCTTATTTAATACTTCCAAAATCAATTCATGAAGAAGTTGCGCGCCTCTATGAAAAAGCAGTTAAAAAAGGCGTTGTAAGAGGAAGATCAATAGAGTCGATCATTACTGCACTGATTTATGCTGTTGCAAGAAGTTATGGAATTCCAAGAACAATATCTGAATTATCTGCTGCATCTGGAATCGAGAAAAGAGAAATTGGCAGGGCATATAGATATATATCGAGACAATTGGATTTAAGAATTCTTCCTGCAACTGCAAAGCAATATATTCCGCGTTTTGTGTCATTGCTTGGGCTCGATGGAAAAATAGAAGCAAGTGCAAAAAAAATAATAGAAGAAACACAAACATCTAAAACAATTTCTGGAAAAGGACCAACTGGCGTGGCTGCAGCAGCAATTTATATTGCGGCTGTTTTGGGAGGTAGAAAACAGACACAAAGAGATATTGCAGATATTGTTGGCGTGACAGAAGTAACTATTAGAAATAGATACAAAGATCTCGTAACTTCGCTTGGAATTGAAGAGCAAATAGAAAAAATAACAACAGATGAAGAAACCGAAGAAGAAAAAATAAAACCAAGGAGGCGCAGAAGAAAAAAAATTGTGTCTAAATTTAAATTAAGTCAATTAAAACAGAAACCAGAAGAAAAATGAAAATTTCTTTTTTTCTCTAAAATATTTTATAATAATTTGTTTGGAATTATAGCAAATGTTTTTTATAATCTTCTATTTTTAAATAAATTTTGTCAATAATTCTTTTTGCAATATTGAGTTCTGTTGCTTTTGTCAAGCCAACAATCCCGGGATTAATATTTAATTCAATGCAATAATATTGTCTGTTAACATCTTCAATTATATCAACGCCGCAAACATCTGCATTAATAAGTTTAGCACATTTAAATGCAATGCGTTTTAAATCCATAGTTGGTTCATATTTTTCACCAATGTTTTTGCTGTTTTTCAAATTAGATCTTGTTGCTCCTTTTTCTTTTATTACTCTCTTCATTGAACCTATTATTTCATCGCAGCATACAATAATCCTAATATCCTCTCCTTTGTTTTTTACAAATTCCTGAATAAGCATTGTTTGCTTTAATGATTCTAAAGAAGAAACAACTGAATTAAGTGTTTTAATATCTTCAATATACATAACTCCTTTTCCTCCAGATCCGTGCTTTAATTTTAGCATAATAGGAAATTTTATTTTTTTTCCAATTAAATTAATTGTCTCTTTGTTTGCAAGAATTGTTTTTGGAGTTGCAATATTGTTTTTTGCCAATAGCATATTTGTCAGGAATTTGTCATGTACGATTGTAATTGTCTCTGGTGGATAATTTGTTGGAATTCCAAGCAAAGAAAATGCATTTATAATAGGATATGCCCTCTCCATTCTATGAGAATCTATTTTAGCAAATACATAGTCGGTTTTTGTAAGATCTGTTTCAACCCCATCAATAACACTAGTGATTTTTATTTTTTTTCCAATTTTCAAAATTACATTTTCAATAAAAGCATGTGTAATAATAAAGACATTATTAGCTTCTTCTTTAATTAATTGTGTGGTTTTTGCAAAATTTTTTGGAGTTAATAACAACAAATTATATTTTTTCATTTTGTAGATATGAGCCATTGCAATGGTAAATCTTGTGTAATATATTTTTTTGGAGGTGATCCAGCCGCACGTTCCCGTACGGCTACCTTGTTACGACTTAACCCCCCTTACCAAAATCAGATTCGAATCTTTCAATGAAAGTATCTCATCTAAAATCAATTCAGGTGGTTTGACGGGCAGTGTGTGCAAGGAGCAGGGACTTATTCGCCGAGCGATGCTAACACTCGACTACTAGGGATTCCGGCATCATGATGGTGAGTTGCAACCATCAATCTGTACTAAAATAAGGTTTAGAGGATTAGCTTCACCTTTCGGTGTCGCATCCTATTGTCCTTATCATTGCCGCCCACGTGTAGCCCAGAAGATTCGGACCATACTGACCTAACGTTGACCGCACCTTCCTCTGACTTATCGCCAGCGGTCCTTTTAGAGTGCTTATTTTCATTAGCAACTAAAAACGCGGGTCTCGCTCGTTTGCGGACTTAACCGCACACCTCACGGCACGAGCTGACGTCGGCCATGCAATACCTCTCAGTGCGTCAGGTAAGTTCTTCAAACTGACCATCATTCTACTGTCACCTCTGGTAAGGTTCCCGGAGTTGAATCCAATTGAACCGTAGACGTCACCCCTTGTGTGCTCCCCCGCCAATTCCTTTAAGTTTCAGCCTTGCGACCGTACTCCCCAGGTGGCTCGTTTAACGGCTTCCCTACGGCACTGAAAATTCACATAAAATTCCCAATACCTAACGAGCATCGTTTACAGCTGGGACTACAAGGGTATCTAATCCTCTTCGCTCCCCCAGCTTTCATCCCTCACCGTCAGACCTGTTCTAGCAAGACGCCTTCGCCACTGGTGACCCCCCATGGATTAAAAGATTCTACCCCTACCCATGGAGTTCCTCTTGCTCCTCCCAGTCTCAAGAAATATAGTATTTTCTGCATTACAAATGTTTTCATTTGGATTTCACAGAAAACTAATATCCCCGGCTACGGATGCTTTAGACCCAATAATCGAGATTACCACTTGTGGCGCGGTTATTACCGCGGCGGCTGGCAACCGTCTTACCCACCACTTATTCAAAAAGATGTTTTGACTTTTCAAAAGGCAGCACTATGCTACCACTTGGAGTTTCCCCATCACACAATTAGTGCATTGTGAAGGTTTCGCGCCTGCTGCGCCCCGTAGGGCCTGGATTCGTGTCTCAGAATCCATCTGGGGGCTATTGCTCTCACAACCCCTATGGATTATCGGCTTGTTGGGCATTTACCCCAACAACAACCTAATCCACCGCAGTCTCATCTTTTGGCGTCGTAACTTTCAAATATACTTCATTCCAGAAAATATATTATATTGGGGATTATCCTCAGTTTCCCAAGATTATACCCAACCAAAAGTTAGATTGACTACGTGTTACTCAGCCGTTCGCCAGTATCTTTTAATAAATTAAAAGACCTTTAACTCGCATGGCTTAATCAAACTCCAATAGCAGTAATCTCCGGCAGGATCAACCGGAATTGTTGATACTACACAAGATTTACCTATGCAAATGTATAACATTTTATGTTATACAATTTATACAAAATAAAAAATTATTTAAAACTAATGTATAAAACTAATTATTAAAATAAAAAAGAGATAATTATGGCAATAAAAAAAAATAAAAAAAAAGAAGATACTAAAAAAATAAAAAAAAAGGAAATAAAAAAACAAATAAGTTTTTCAAAATGTCCAATAAAAAAAATAGAGGGATTTTATCTTTCAGCAGGTCTTGTAATTGGAATTTTAATTATGTTTGCATATTCACAAATGAATGTAAATAATATTGAAAATACTAATTCCAATATTATAACTCCTCAAAATGCAGGAGACATTGTTTTAGATATAATAAAAATGGATCCTAATTTGGAAATGCTCAATGTAAGTGTTTCTGTTGTTAATGTAACAGAGGAAAATGGAATATATTCTGTTGCAGTTGAATTTTCATATGATGAAAAACAGGAAATATTCAATTCTTATATTACAAAAGACGGAAAAATATTATTTCCAAGAGGTTTAAATATTGAAGAATATAAAGAAAAATTAAATCAACAAATATTGGCACAAAAAAATCAAAAAACTGGATTAGATGATAAAAATACTGAAAATAATACAATTAATCAGGAAAAAAATGTTGTTGAAGGAAATTTTATTGAAACACAAGATGGGGTTTGCAAAGAAGATGACAAGCCAATTGTTTATTTTTTTGGAAGCAATAAGTGCGGATTTTGTAGATGGGAACATCCAATTATAGATGCAGTTGCAAAGGAATTTAAAGACAAAATTTTATTTAAAAATTATATGGATAATTACGGAGAAGACAGAGAAGTTTTTTCAAAATATTCACAGGGTGGAGTTCCGGTAATAGTTCTTGGATGTAAATATTATCGTCTTGGTGCCGGAACAAATTTTGGGGAAGAAAAAGAAAAAGAGAATTTAAGAAAAGTGATTTGCAGATTAACCAATAATCAGCCAGAAGACATTTGTGCTAATTTATAAAAATTGATTAATCTATGAATACAAAAAAAATATTAATTGCAGGTCTTGTAATTTGAATAATAATTACAATTTTTGGATTTCTTACATACGGTTGGCTTTTTAATTGGGTTTATCAAATACTGCCAAATATATAAGAAAGAGATTATTAACCATAAATAATTATAATAAGTGTAATTAATGAAAGAGCCCCTAAAATTACTATAAATTTAATAAATGTCTCAGCTGAACCAATTGTATATTTAAACAAAAACCAAGCTCCAAAAATAAAAAAGCCAAGCACAATTATTAATTCTAAAGGTGAAGAATATGCTGCCTCTTCACTCACAACAATGGCGCATTTAATTATTGTTTGGATAATAGCAGTAATTCCGCTAATAACACCACCAATAATATATAGAATCATATCTCTTAACAAACCAATAATTTTCAAAATCATATTTTAGAATTTATATTAAAATATATAAAACTATTTTTATATAAATTTGCGTGTCGCGTCCTGAAATAGAATTTTGTTTTTACAATATTGTCTATTTTGTTTATTTTAATTGAAATGCAAAAACCATCAGATATGTTAAATTTATTTTTTATGAGAAAACCTAAATTAGTTGCTTTGCCGATAAATACATCAATTTTGTCTTTTTTAATATCTTTTAGGTTTTTTTATCATTATTTTATTTTTTTACAATTCATCAGCATCAACTTCAATTAAATCTCTATCTTTCAAAACCTTGTGGCAATTTTGTTCCAATCATACATGGAATAATATAACAATTGTCCTGCCTCTTGCAAAACTATTTTTTGTTCTTGTTCCTTGTCCTTTTAATTCATTGATTTTTCTTCTTTTTTGTTTGTCTAAAATAAATCAAGTTCTTTTCTGCAAATAATTTTATTCTCTTTGCTAATAATCAATCCAAAGCATAAGTTATTTTCTTTGAATGGTTCTCATTCTAAAAAAGCCATTGTCTTTTGTAAAAATTTTATTACAATCTTTGCATTTATATCTTTGAATTAAACCCCCTCTTTGAGTTTTTCTTAGTGGTAATATACCAAAAAGTTATAAATAAAAGAATCTAATATTTTGATATGACAGAACAAAAAGAGGAATACGGACCGGAATAAACATAAAAGGAAATTAGATGTTATCGTTGTAGGCATAAATGGATTCAACGAGAAAAGAAAAACATACTGTTGTCCTAAATGCAAAAGTCCTTATTGGGATAATAGACCAAAAACTAAATTTAATAAAGGTAAGAAAAAATGAAAACAGAGCATAAAATAATTTTTGGCGATGCCAGAGATATGAAACAAATAAAAAGCGAAAGCGTTGATTTAATAATAACTTCTCCTCCTTATCCAATGATTAAAATGTGGGATGAAATGTTTGGAGAACAAAATCCAGAAATAACAAAAGCGTTAAAAGAAGAAAATGGAGAAAAAGCATTTGAATTGATGCATAAAGAGTTGGATAAAGTTTGGAATGAAACTTTTAGAGTTTTAAAAAATGGGGGGATTGCATGTATAAATATCGGTGACGCAACAAGAACATTAAAAAATGTTTTTCAAATTTATACAAGTCATGTAAGAATATTAAATCATTGTTTAAAATTGGGATTTCATGCTCTCCCAGAAATTCTTTGGATTAAAGAAACAAATAAACCAGATAAATTTATGGGTTCTGGAATGCTACCTGTTGGGGCTTATGTAACTTTAGAACACGAGCATATTTTAGTTTTAAGAAAAGATGGAAAAAGACCCTTTAAAAAAGAGGAAGAAAAGGAATTAAGGCGAAGAAGTGCATTTTTTTGGGAAGAAAGAAATATATGGTTCTCAGATAAATGGAAAGATGTTAAAGGAATTAATCAAGGATTAAAAAATAAAAACCTAAGAGAAAGAAGTGGAGCATATCCGTTAGAGTTAGCTTATAGATTAATTAATATGTTTTCCATTCAGAGAGATGTGGTTTTAGACCCATATTTAGGAACTGGAACAACTACAATAGGGGCTATTGTTTCTGGGAGAAATAGTATTGGTTTTGAGATAGACCCTAATTTTAAAGAAATTGTAGAAGAAAGAATAACCGAAATTTCAAAAGTTACTAATGAATTAATAGACAAAAGAATAGAATCTCATAAAGAGTTTGTAAAAAAAAGAATAGAAGAAAAAGAAGAATTAAAATATATTAATGAAAATTATGGTTTCCCAGTTATGACGAGACAAGAATTAAAACTTAAATTTCTTAAATTAAAATTATTCAATAAAAAGAGTGAAGGAATTTTTGAAGCAGAATATAATTAATCTTCTAATTGACTTATATCAACATTAATTCTGTCTTTCTTTTTATCATAGAAAATAAATTTAACCTCAATATTTTCTCTTAACATATTTTTGGTGTTGTATGTTAATGGTTTTATTGATACGGGATTTTCTCCAATAAATCCATCAATTCCTTTACTTTCTTCTTGTGGATTAGATAATCTATAATTTGTTTTCTTTATTTTAGCAACTCTCTTTAAAATAGCTTCTTGAAATTTTAAACCAATAAATGTCTTATCTATAACTAAATCTTTAACCCATTCCCTTATCATTTCTTCATCTATTTCATTAATTGCCTCTTTTAAGTTTTTTACCATCTCAAAGACTTTCTTAGTTGCGTTATTTATTGCTTCTGGTTGTTTTTCTAAATACCATTCTTTCCATTTTTCATATTCTTTATGTGGGCATTCTTGTATTAAATCAGATAATTGTCCAACAACCTTTGGACGAGTTCCTTGTGCATTTTGATTAGCAAGATTAATTATTTGGGTTGTATATTTTGGGAATTGCTTAGCTTTTCCAGAAATTTCTGCAATTAGTTCTGCATTTTTTATCTTAAATTTCTCTTTAATCTTTTCTGTCATAAAAATAATAGATTTACAAACTCAAAAAGCTATCTACCAACCACTAACTTAACAACGCCGATAAATCAGTTGGTGTTGTTGTGTTGCTTTGAGCAACAACACCTTACAATAGTAATAGATGCAAAAAGTTTTTAAGTTTTTTAATACAACAATAAAAAACCAAAATGAATATAAATCTAATAAATCTGACAAAAAAACAAAAGCAGGCAAGAAACAAAATTTGCCTTGTTTTGGACAATATTAAAACAATGGATGAATTAGAAAAAATTGTAAAAGAATTAAGTCCTTTTGTTGGTTTGTTTAAAATTGGAAAAGAGACATTTGTGCGACTTGGACCAAATGCTGTTAAATTAGTGCAAAATAATAATGCAAATGTATTTTTGGATTTAAAATACCACGATATTCCAAATACAATTAAAGGTGCCTCTTGTGCTGCAACTGATTTGGGTGTTTATATGTTTAATATTCATTGTGCAGGTGGTTTAGAGATGATGAAGGCAGCAGTTATTGGAGCAAAAAAAACAGCAGAACAAAATAATTTAAAAAGACCAAAAATTATTGGAGTAACTTTATTGACAAGCATAGATGATGAAATTCTAAATAAGGAATTGTTGGTTAAAAAACAATTAAATGAATATGTGCTTCATTTAGCAAAATTATCTTTGAAAGCAGGATTAGATGGAATTGTGTGTTCTGCAAATGAGTTATCTTTTCTAAAACCACAATTGCCCCGAGATTTTATATTTGTAACTCCGGGAATAAAGGGGGTTTCTACTTCTGCTGGCGAAGATCAAAAAAGAATTTCAAGCCCGCGGGAAGCAATAAATGCCGGCTCATCTATTTTGGTTATTGGAAGAGCAATTACAAATGCTTTGAACAGAAAACAAGAAGTTTATGAAATAATAAAGACAATAGAAGAGGAATAAAACTTACTAACCTTACGCACAACCTCTAATTTTATGAGCGATTTTAGTTCCTGCATGCTTCGAAAGCCGCCTTTGCGGCTTTCAAATATATCTTCGCCTTCAATGCAAAATGATTCAAATTTGTCTTTGTTTTAAAAGTTCAAATTTAAAAAATGTTCTCGTGTTCTGCTTTTGTATGGGTTCATTAACCAAACATCGCTATTTTTGAGTTTAGCCAAAAATCCTTTGTTAATTTGACTCTTCTTTTATTTCTTTAGAGATATGTTCGTATTTCGAACCATTCCATTTGGTTTTCAAATTCTAATATTTGTTATGCATATTATTTATGAGAATTCCACCCAGATATGGATAAGTGCCAAAATGAGATTTAACTCTATTTGTTTTCTGCCAAATAATTTCTCTCTTAAAAATAAAACCATCTCCAATAATTATTTTGCAGAATAATTTTAACTTGTTTTTTCATTAAACATGTATTATAGCGTCAGGGGAGGGATTCGAACCCCCGCGTCCTTAAAGGACAGTAACTTAGCAGGCTACCGCAATACCGCTATGCGACCCTGACAAAAACCAAACATTATATAAAATTAAATAAATATTTAAATATATATTTTTTATATAGCTTATGAAAATTAAAAATAATGAAAAAGGATATTTAGAAAAACAATATAATGAGGAAGAATTGATTGAAAAAAAATATTTAAAAGTATGGATGTTAATGGAGGTGCAATCAACATCAAAACAAGCAACCCAAAACGCACTAAAAAAACACATTGATTCATTAAAATCAAATTTTGATATAATTGCAATTAAAGAAAATACAACAGAAATAGAAGAAATAGAAGCAGGAGATGATTTTAAGGCAAAAAATATAAATGTACTCTATAGCCAGATTAATGAAATGATTTTTTTTATTAATAGCTATGAAAAATTAATGGAACTTATAATTAATTATGGGCCAACTTCAATAGAAATACTTGCGCCAGAAAAAATATGTTTAGATATGCGTCAGGCTCAAAATGCATTGATTATGGTTGCAGATATGATGCATAAATTTGCAGCACAGGGAATAGGAGGTTTAGTAATAAAAACATAATATGAAAAATAACGATAATGAAGACAAGAATATAGAAATGATAAATGCTCTCAAAAATATAGGTCTAAATTCTTATGAGAGACAAATATACGCATCTCTTGTGAAACAAGGCTTTGCTAATTCAAATCAATTATCGCAAACAACAAATGTTCCAAGGTCAAGAACTTATGATGTGCTGCAATCTTTAGAAAACAAGGGATTTGCAAAAGCAATGCATACAAAACCAAAAAAATATGCTGCTGTGCATCCAGTTGAGGCAATAGAAAATGCAAAAAATAATTTAGAGAAAAAATACAAAGAAGAATTAGAAAAAATAAATAAATTTTACCAATCAGAAGATTTAGACATTCTAAAGAACCTGTATAATAAAAAATCAATTCAATTAGAAGATGCAATGAAATTAACTACTTTGAAAAACAATAAGGATTTTGAAAAAACTTTCAATTCAATGATAGAATCTGCTGAAAAGCAAATATGCATTATTACAACAGAGCGTGGTTTGTTTGGTCTTTCAAAACATTTTACTCTTTTAAAAAAAACAGCTCAAAGCGGCGTTAAAATAAGAATAATTACACCAATAACGCAAAAAAATATTACCCAGTTAAAAAAAATAGCACAGGTAGCTGATATAAGAGATTTGAATAAGTTTTATAAGAAATTTAATAAATTTAACGGAACTCTTATTTTTATAGACAATAAAGAAGCAATAATTTCTATTTTAGATCAAAACAATTTTTCCTATAAATCGCCTTTATTATGGATGAAATCAGATCATTTTTGCCAGAATTTTGCAAAAATAAATTTTGAATTAATGTGGAAGCAATTAGAAGAAGCAGATAATTAATAAAAATAATAAAAAACTTTTGCTTCGCAAAAGTTAAACTTAAATGTTATGTCAGAAATTCCCGCCTCTCCTTTTGAGAGAATTTTAAGAAATAATGGAGCAGAGAGAGTGTCTTTTGAGGCAGCAAAGTATTTTGCAGAAGAATTAGAGGAGATTGCAAATATTGTTGCAGAAGATGCTATTTCTATTTGCAATTATTCAAAAAGAAAAACAATTAACAAAAAAGACATTGAATTTGCAATAAAAAATTTTAAGAAAAAATATATTTAATTGAACAAAAATATGAATACTTCTTATGATGTAATTACAATGGGCTCTGCAACAATAGATTGCTTTATTGAAACAAATATGGCTGAATTTGGAAATGAAGTTTGCTATCCTGTTGGTGCGAAATTAAATGTAAATAATCTGCAATTTTTTATTGGTGGAGGAGGCACAAATACTGCTGTTTCATTTGCACGACTTGGATTTAAAACAGCATATCTTGGAAAAATAGGAGAGCGTTTTAAAGACGATATTCTATCATTATTGAAAAAAGAAAAGATTAATTTTCTCGGAAAAATAAGCAAAGATATGAATGATTATTCTGTAATTTTGGATACAAAACAGCATAACAGAACTATTTTAACATACAAAGGAGCAAGCAATAAATTAAAAATAAAAGAAATAAATTTAAGCAAGCTAAAAACAAAATGGCTTTATTTTACTTCAATGATGCAGGATTCATTTGAAACGCAAATTAAATTAAGTGATTTTGCAAAAAAAAACAATATTGGACTTTGTTTTAATCCAAGTTATTACCAAATAAAAGAATACAAAAAGGAATTATACAAAATGATAAAAAACACAACAATTCTTGTTTTTAATAAACAAGAAGCAATTGAATTAGTTAATGAAAATTCACAAAAAAATATAATTGATTTGATAAAAAAAATTTATAGTTTGGGTCCTGAAATTGTCTGCATCACAGATGGGGTAAATTCAACTCATCTTTATAATGGATCTGTTTTATATAAATTTGAGCCGCACAAAAATATTCCTCTAATTGAAAGAACAGGTGCAGGAGATGCTTTTGCATCTACATTAGTTGCAGCAATTATAAAAAACAAGACATTGGAGTTTGCACTCTCAATAGCAGCAATAAATTCTGAATCAGTAATTCAAAATTATGGTGCAAAAAATATATTGCTCAGCTGGAGAAAATGCATATATGAAACAAAAAAAAATCCCATTCGTATTTTAAAACATATAATTTAAATATATTTGTTTTTAACTTTAATTATGCTAAAAAAATTTTATGAAAAAAACAAGTTTTTAAAAAAATATTTATTCAGCCCATTTGCAGTAAATATTAATCCAAATTATGTGTCTCTTGTTGCTTTTTTGTGTGCAATTATTGCAGGTGTTTTTTTTACAAAGCAATATTTTATTTTGGGTGGTTTGTTTGTATTTCTCAATGGTTATTTTGATGTGCTTGATGGTGAAATAGCAAGATTGCATAAAAGAGAGGATTCATTTGGAGAATTAATAGATCATTTTTTTGATCGCATCTCAGATATTATTATTTTGACATGTTTTGTTTTTGCCCCTTTTGTGGAATTACATCTTGTTTTTGCAGTGATTGTTTTAATGCTGCTTGCCTGCTATTTGGGAATTGAAGCACAGGCATTGGTAAAAAAGCAAAACAAAGAAGGTTGGGGGAGAAGAGCAAACCGCAATGCAATAATTGTTTTAATGTGCCTTTTAATGCCTCTTTATACAAAAAGCATAGTTATTGGAATGCACATTATTGGAATTATTTGCTTAATTACTATTGTTGAGAGATTTTATCATATTTATAAGAATCTGGAAACTCAATATGATTAATATTTGTTGGGAACGGAATATCAATATTTTCTTCTTTAAATTTTTTAATAACTCGGCAATTTATTGACTCTATTACTTTAAACCTGAATTTTATATCCGAGATAAAACACACTAACTTGAAAGAAAGTGCATAATCTCCTAATTCAATAAGATATATTTTTGGTTTTGGTTTTTGTAGCACATTTTTTGTATTTTTTGCTATTTCTATCAATGTTTTTTTTACTTTATCTACATCGCTGTCATAGGATGTATTTACTATTATTCGTGCAATATTTCTATTAATAGGATAATTCAGGTTTTCTAATTCTGTATTTGACATTATTGAATTTGGAATAATAATTGTTGTTGCATCATATGTCTCAAGCCATGTTGATTTTAGCCCTATTTTTTTCACAACAACGATTTTACCGTCTTTCAACCGCAAATAATCACCCTCCTGATATGCTTTTTCAGCACAAATTGCAAAGCCGCCAAATACATTTGAAAGCGTGCTTTGTGCAGCAAGACCCAAAACAATACCAAGCACAGCAGTTGAAGTAACAAGCCATGTAATATCAATTTTCCATATCTGCATTATAAAAATCAGGCATCCAAACCACAAAAATAAAAATACTGATTTTTTTACAATCTCTGCATGATCTTTTGATAAACTTTGTTTTTTCCCTCCAGTAATATTAATTAACAATGGGTCAATAAATTGTTCAAATATATTTGCAAGTGATTTAGTCAAGATGATAAGAAATATTGTTTTAATAATGTTCATTCCAATTAGAATTATATTTTCCGGAAGCGGAGATAAATAAAGTATATATATTGCGCCAAATATTAATATCAAAAAAGAGGTGTAATTATGCACTTCTATTATTATTGTCTTAGTATGCTTTAAATGAAATATTTTTGCATAATGCAGTAATTGTTTTTTTATATTTTTTTTGTAATGAGAATAAATTTTATAGATGATTATTGTTACAAATAACCAAATTATTGGAGATAACCACTCAAGAAGCATTTTTTTTATTATTTGGATATTCATAGCAATATAAATGAATTAAAAAAAGAATATTTAAATAGATTAGCTGCAAGTTTTTTAAAAAACCAGATGCTTTTTTATTTCTTCAATACTTAAATTGTATTTTTTCCCAGAAGCAATAAATATTATATTTTGCCTCTCAATATCCTTTAGTGCCAAATATCCGATTACAACTTCGGCAGAAATATTTTTCACGCCAAAAATTTTTTTTGCTCTTCTTAATTTTATTTTTTCCAGTAAGCATTCTAATTTTTCAATATCTTTTTCATCTAATGCTTTTTTTATTATTTTAACATCGTTTCTTTGCCATTTTGCTTTGTCAAGTATTGAAAAACATTCATCTGTTTTTTTTGCTTCAATCAGATTTTTTAAAATATCCTGTATTTTTGATAATTTATTTGGAATTATCATTTTTAATTTCAATATATTTATTATATTTTTTGATCCAATAATTGCATTTAAATAATTTCCTAATTCTTCTCTTTTATTGGAAATTTGAAAAAATGTCTCTGCAAGATTTATATAATAATACATAGATAAAATATTTTGCAAATCAACAATATTTTTATTTTTATAGGCATTTTTCAACTTGATTTTTGCCTTTTCATCAATATCAATTACTTTGAAAAACTTTTCATCGTCTGTTGTTGAATAAAGAGAATAAAACAAATCAAAATTAATATTTCCAAATTCAATTAAATATGGCTTTATTTTGTCAAAATCCAAATTATTTATTTTGCCAAGAAAAAAGTATTTTATGTTGTTTAAATAATAATTCAAAAATAATGCATTTAAAATTAAATGCAAACCAGGGTAATTAACAGCATAATTTATAAAATGCCTGCATTCCTCTGCTGTGTTGTATTTCATAGATGCTTCAATTAAAATATCTTTTGGAAATGTTGCAGACAAATAATCTATTGACTTTCCATATGTTTTTTTCTTTAAATAATCTGCAATTTCATAAGGTCCGTCCATTTTCAGTAGCCGCTCATAATCATCGTATTTTAGCAAACTGCCCTTTCTATACATCACTTTTGTATAAAAAAAAGGATAGTCCTTTATTGTTATTTTTTTCTTTTTTTCCTCTGTTAATAATTCTTGTTTTGCATTTTCATTAATTATATTCATATTTTATTATAGAACGCTCTTGACAGGACTCGAACCTGTGACAACTTGGTTAACAGCCAAGCGCTCTACCTACTGAGCTACAAGAGCATTAAAATAATATTATTAACAAATTTTAAAAATATATATTAATGGGACGGGCGCGACTTGAACGCGCGACACCTGGATCTTCAGTCCAGCGCTCTCCCAGCTGAGCTACCGTCCCTTTTTTAACTTTATTAATATCACCAATTCTTGATTCTGTATTATTATGAAACAAACACATTAATGCTGTTTCTTTTGGGTTTGGTTTTCCAATACTGCAATTAAATATGCAATTGTGATGCACAAAAATTATGTTCTGCAACAGAGTCCGGATTTTTGACACCAGCTATTTTAATGCCATTGTGCTGTTGTTTTTTCAGGTATTCTATTTCAAATATAAAATCTACAATTTTGCTAAAATTACAATCAGATTCCATATATTATTCCAAAACAGAAATAATTTTTATATTTTTTAATTTTGCCTTTCCTCCTCTATTGATTGCAAATTCGGTTCCGCATACAAGACATTTGATTTTCTGTACTGGCTTGGAAAATATTATTTGCTCATTTTTGCACTTCTGGCACATTACTTTATAAAAAACATTCTTCATATTTCTATATTTGTTTTTAAAAAAACAATTTTTCTTTTTCCATTATTTTAATTGCATTTTTGCTCCATATACAAAGACGAATAAAATCACCGCCCGGAGACAATAGTTTTGCATTTAGATTTCTTACATTTACAGATTCTATTCCTCTTATACTATTCATTACTTTTGTATTAATATTTTCATCTCCATTAATTATTAGAGGTCCTTTTTTTGTCTTGTATTTTCTTGACCTCGCTGTTCCTTTTCCAGCTCTTATTTTTCTTTTAATTGACCTATTTATTTCTTTTTCTAATCCAAGTTTTTTTAAAAAATCTACAAGTTCTTTTGTTTTTTTTATATTGCTCAAATCATCAATAATAATAGGTAATTTTATTTTTTCATCCAAAATATGCCCTCTCATAGAAACTAAATCTTTCTCCTTAGTTCCTGAAATTGCACTTCTTATTGCAAAAAGGCGCTCTTTTTTATTTAATTTCAAATTCCATTTTTTTTCTACTTTTGGAGGATGTGCCTTTCTCCCCTTGACTGCATGAGGGACAATTCTTACAACGCCAGATAAATGCCCTGTCTTAATTCTAATTCTTTTTGTCCTGTGAAGACCTTTATTTATCCATGTTCCATAAGCTCTTCTTCTTCCTCTGTTATTTGCAGAAGAGTGAAACCCAGCACGAATACTTGCACCATATTTTTGCCTGTTATTTGCGCAAATGCAAACAACTGCTTTTTTGATTAAATCAAATCTAATTTTTTCATAAAATTGAGACGGCAGTTTTTTAGCAATATTTTTTTTTTCTGTATTTAATATGTTGTTCATTTTGTTAATATGAGTAATAATTTTATAAATTTAATTTTTCCAATAACATATCTAATCGTGCAGACATATCACTTGTGTCAAATATTACCAGATCGCATCTTTCAAATGAAATATGTTTTAATAAGTGCTTTTTTGCTTTGCCTATCAAAGAACTATTGGTTTTTGCAATTAATAAATATTCTTTTTTGTCCTTGATTACATTGCCCATTGTCTTTAAATATGTCTTTGTCTCAATAATGTCAATAAATAAAGCAAGATTTTTTTTTAACATGTCCTTGGCTATTTGGCTTGCTTTATCTTGTGTATCTATTTTTGCAAAAATAATCTTACAAGGCATATTTTTATACTAGTGTTATGCTATATTAACAATATCTTTTTTAAACTTAAATATAATTTTTAATTTATGATTATTCAAAATGAAATCATATTGATTTTGATTTTCATTGTATTTATTATCTTGATTTTAAAGGCAATAAATTTTGCAAAAAAATTAATTCTTGTTTCAGTAATTTCGTGTTTATTCCCCTTGTTTGTGCATTATTTTATTGATAAAACATTTAATTTGGGCTTTGATGTTTATTTGCATTATCTGGCAATTGGATGCGGCTTGTTTTTAATTTACTATTTTTTAAAACCAGTATTAAATACAATATTTAAATTATTTGAAAAAAAATAAATCCAGTATTTTAGTGTATATAATCCAATTAACAATTTAACAATTATTCAACTTTTTAAAGCAAAAGTTTTTATTTTTTTATGCATGAGACAAAAATAATAGCAAAAGGAGCAATCTTTGTATTTATTGGGATTGTTATTTCAAAAATTCTCACTTATATTTGGCGTGTTTTTATTGCACGATATATTGGGCAGGAAGCATACGGAATATTTTCTATTGCTTTTGCATTATTGGGAATAGTAAATGTATTTGCAGCTCTTGGATTTTCTGATGGATTATTTAGATACACTTCATTTTATTTTGCAAGAAAAAAATATGGTGATGCAAAAGGTGTGCTGTTATCTGTTTTTTCAATAAATTTCATTTCAAGTTTATTTGTTTGCTTTATTCTTGTTTTTTTCTCAAGGGTAATTGCACAATATTTTTTTCATAATATTAATCTTATTTGGCATGTCTGGATTGTTGCTGCAACATTACCTTTTTATGTTTTTAGCAATCATTTTTTGAATCTTTTAAATACGAAATTGCGCGCTGATTATAATGCCTTTATAAAAAATATAATAGAAGGAATTGTCAAGATTCTTGCCACAATTTTGTTCGTGTATTTTGGATATTCAACTCTTGCTGCAATTTTGGGTTATTTTGTTGCAACCATCGGCACTTTTATTTTAGCTGCGTATTTTTTGTTTTTCAAAACAAATTATGGAATCATACTAAAATCAAAAGCAAAATATCATTACAGGGAAATAATATCCTATTCTATTCCTCTAATGATTACCGGCTTTGTTACTATTTTTTTAAGCTACACAGACACTATGATGCTCGGGTATTTTAAAGGTATAATCCAGACAGGTATTCTGTCCGGCTCAGCACTTATGGCAATAAAAAAGCAAAATATTATTTTAGCAACTACAATCTGTGGCAGTGTATTAAATCTTATTTTGAATTATTTTTTGATCCCATTATTCGGTATTGTGGGGGCTGCAACAGCAACTGCCATTTCAATAATATTTATTTATTCATTGTATTTATTTTTTGTCTATAAATATCTCAAATTTTTTCCATTTACAATAAATCAATTAAAGGCATTTTTTGCAGCGATTTTTGCGTTTATTTTCACTTATTTTTTTATTAAATTAATATTTCCAATTACTCCAATTTGGGTGCTTATCCCGGCTTTGTGTTTTTATATTTGTGTTTATGTTTTTATAATGCTTAAATTCAAAATTATAGATGATGATGATTTGAAATTGCTGAATTTATTGAAAAGAAAAATTATTTTGAAGTTATATTAAAATTGCTTTGTGATTTTGTATCCAGTCAATGTCACAGCCAGCACCAATGAGTTGCCTCAAATTGTTTTTTTTGGCAAGCAAAGATGCCATTCTGCTTACGCCCATTCCCCATGCAATAACTGTTTTTTTTATTCCATAGGGATAGAGTGCCTCTGGCCTGAAAATACCTGAATTAATTAATGCATACCATTTTTTGTTTTTTTCATCCCAATAATGAGCTTCCATGCTTGGCTCTGTGTAGGGATTGTAAGTTGGCTTGAATTTTATTTTTTTAATTCCAAGTTTTGAATAAAATTCTTTTACAAATCCCATTAAATCAGAAAGCGTTAAATCATCAGCCATTATAAAGCCCTCTGCCTGTAAAAATTCCGGCAAGTGCGTTGCATCTATTGCTTCATTTCTAAAAGTATTTGCAATATAAAAATATTTGCAGTCATAATTTATATTGTGCAGTCCAAACATCCTGAATGTTGTTGCTGTGCTATGCGTCCTTAAAATCAATTCTTTTGCTTTTTTTTCATTCCATTTAATTCCATAGCCAGTTGAACCAGTCTCTCCGCCATTTTCGTGTGCCTCTCTTACTCTTTGCACTAATTTTTTATCTGGCAGATTTCCTTGTTTTCCAATAAAAAAAGTATCCTGAACATCTCTTGCAGGATGATCTTGCGGAATCCACATAGAGTCCATACACCAAAAAGCTGTCTCAACCCAGGGTCCAATCATTTCTTTAAATCCCATTTGAATAAAAATATTTTTTATCAAGTTGCACACTTCCTTTACAGGGTGTCTTCTTCCGCGCTGAATTTTTGGAACAGGACTTGAAATATCATATTGCCTGAAGTTTTTTTCCCTCCATAAGCCAGTCTTAA
Source organism: Candidatus Aenigmarchaeota archaeon ex4484_52 (assembly GCA_002254415.1). GTDB lineage: Archaea > EX4484-52 > EX4484-52 > EX4484-52 > EX4484-52 > EX4484-52. The sequence continues at coordinate 3,263 of NJDR01000012.1, read as the reverse complement.
GCATTGAACTTGTAAGAATATCTTCCTGATTGTCAAATTCAAAATCACAATTAATAATTTTTTCTCCAAATTTAGTTAATTCAATATCAATTGTTTTTATTTCTTTGTTCTTAATTATTTTTTTTCTTAAATTCAATGATTTTATTATTTTGTTCTGTTCATTTGTAATATCTTTTAATTTTAATGGAAATTTCATTTGCAAAAATAAGTCATATTGGGATTTTTGTTTTGCCTTTGTTTTGCCTTGATTCGTAAGAATCAAATATAATTTATTTTGTTTTTTTTCTATTTCTATTGATTTATTTTTTTTCAAAAAACCAATAGAATACTGGATTTCATCGCTTTTTAAATTTAATTTTTGCTTTAAGTCATCTGTGCTTGCTTTTTTTTTTTGAACCAAATAGTCAATAATTCTTGTTTCTGGCAATGCTGTTTTTTGATATTTTAAGCCATTTTCATCAAGAATAATTGCCATCTGTGATTCGGTTTTTAATTTCACAATATTTTTATTTGAAAGCCACATTAAAGAGCGCAAGACATCTATTTTTTGCATTTTTGTTGAATTTATTAATTGCTCTAAATTTAATGTTGTCTTTAATCCAATAAGAATTTTTTTCTCATTTTTTGTCAATGTATTTAAAATATCATCAAATTTTTGGCTCATAATAAAATATATTTAAATTAAATATTTAAAATCAATAAGGTTTTTATTTATATCTATAACAGGTTGAACCTGTTAGATAATAACGCAAATTAATTTTATCTAACGGATTGAATTTACAAGATTTTTTTTAAATAAAGAATTCGCATATTTTTATTGGTTGAAACACTTGCAATTATTTAATTTTTTCTAAAATTTAAAATATAACATAATACATATATACACCAAAAATAAAAGTTTTTTGCTGGCATCTCACAACACTTTGTGTTATAAGATAATACAATTTGTAATAATTTTATATGAGCAAGAGATATGTGTTCTGCTATTATCTCCAACCATATGCTTGCAATACTTTTGTGGTTGGAGATAAAAATTAATATTATTTAATAATGTTATTTATGTTTTGCTATTAATACTTTATTATGACTTATAATCTAATAATCACAGAAAAGCCGTCTGCTGCAAGAAAAATTGCCTCTGCCTTAGCAGATGACGGAATAGAGCAAATAAAAAAAAATTCTGTTTCTTATTTTAAAATTAAACGCAAGTTTCAAGAGATTTTTGTAGTGCCTGCTGTTGGCCATCTTTTTGGAATTACAACAAAGAGTAAAAATAAAAACTGGACATATCCAGTTTTTGATGTTGAATGGGAGCCAAGTTATTTAATAAACAAAGGATCAGATTTCACAAAAAAATACCTGAAAAACATTATTGATATTTCAAAAAAAGCAGAGGATATTATTATTGCCTGTGATTATGATATTGAAGGAGAGACAATAGGATACACTATTTTAAAATACGGGTGCAAAAAAGCAAATGCAAAAAGAATGAAATTTTCTACTCTGACAAAAGCAGAATTAATAAACGCCTATGAAAATGCAAGCCCGACAATAAATATGGGTCTGGCAAGTGCCGGAACAACAAGACATATACTGGATTTTTATTTTGGAATTAATATAAGCCGTGCTTTGACTTTGTCAATAAAATCACAGGGAAAATATAAATTATTAACATCAGGAAGGGTTCAGGGACCGGCATTGTATTTTTTATCCAAAAGAGAAAAGCAAATAAAAGCATTTGTTTCACAGCCATTTTGGCAAATTGAGGCAGATTGCAGTAAAAATGAAATTTTATTCAAAGCAATGCACAACTTGAATAAAATATTTGACGAGGAAAAAGCAAAAAATATTTTTGAAAAAACAAAGAACTTTAAGATTGGAATTGTTGAAAATTTAAAAACAAAGCAATACAAAATAAAACCACCACATCCTTTTAATTTGCCGGATCTTCAAATAGAGGCATATAAATTGTTTAAAATTACGCCAAAACAAGTTCAGCAAATAGCACAAAAATTATATGAAGCAGCACTAATTAGTTATCCGAGGACAAGTTCCCAAAAGCTTGACCCCAAACTTGGCTTTGGAAATATTTTAAATAATCTGTCAAAAAACAAGAAATATACTTCTTTGGCAAAACAATTACTGGAAACAAAATTGCAGCCAAATAATGGAAAAAAAGAAGACCCTGCTCACCCTGCTATTTACCCAACAGGTGAGTTGCCAAAGATAGAGTTGTCAAAAGAAGAAGAGAAAATTTATGATTTAATTGTAAAAAGATTTTTTGCCTGTTTTGGAGATGCTGCTATTCGCAAATCAGTTGATGTATCTTTAAATATAAACAATGAATTATTTTTAGCAAACGGAAAAACAACAATAAAAGAAAATTGGTTTAAATTATATACTCCTTATGTAAAATTAGAAGAAACAACACTTCCGGAAATGAAATTAAAAGAAGAATTTGATATTAAAAAAATACAAATATTGAAAAAAGAGACGCAACCGCCTGCAAGATATAATGAGGCATCAATAATCAAGGAATTGGAAAAAAGGGGATTGGGGACAAAGGCAACAAGAGCAGAAATAATAGACAATCTCTACAAAAGGGGCTATTTAAAAGAAAAGCGAATTGAAGTAACAGACCTTGGAATGTCAATAATAGACACACTTGACAAATATTGCCCGGATATTATTTCAGAGACACTCACAAGGCGATTTGAAAAGCACTTAGAGGAAATAGAAAAAAAAACATATTTATCTAAAAAAACAATTGAAGATGCAAAACAGGAATTATTGAAAATATCAAAAGAATTTAAAATAAATGAATCAAAAATCGGCTCTTTGCTTGTTGATGCAGTATTTAAAACCCAGAAACAGGAAAGCCATATTGGAAAATGCCCGGATTGTGAAAAAGGCAATCTTGTAATAAAAAAAGGAAAATTCGGGAGATTTATCGCATGCGACCAATATCCAGAATGCAAAAAAATTATTTCTATCCCTCAAAAAGGAAGGATAAAGAGTGCCAATAAAATGTGTCCAGAGTGCAATTATCCGATAATTACAATAATCAACAAGGGAAAAAAACCGCAAGAGCTGTGTTTGAATAAAAATTGCAAAACAAAGCAGATAGGCGATAACAAAGAAAATGAGGAACTTGGAAAATGCCCAAAATGCAAAGGAGATTTGGTCAAGCGTTCAAGTATTTATGGTGAATTCATAGGATGCAAAAATTATCCAAAATGCAGATATATAAAAAAATCATAAAA